>JARXKR010000106.1 GCA_030271565.1 Pseudomonadota bacterium | reverse complement strand
ACATGCAGCAGGTTGGTCGATCCCGGCGTGCCGAACGGCACCCCGGCGAGTGCAACCAGCTTCGATCCCGCAGTGCCAAACCCGTGGCGCAGCGCCATGCGTTTGCCCTTGGCGATCATCTCCTCGAAGCTGCCGATATCTTTCGTCTGAACCGCGTGGGTACCCCACAGCAAAGCCAGCCGCCGCGCGATCTGCGCCGAGGGTGTGAGCACCATGATCGGCACATCGGGGCGTTCACGGGCGACGCGCCGCGCGGTCGAGCCAGATCCTGTGAAGACGATGATCCCCGCCACCATCACCGTCTGGGCGATGGTCGCACTGGCCTGCGCGAGGGCGTCGGCGGTGGTCGCGTCGGGGCGGACCTGGGTGAAATGCAGCCGCTCGGCAAAGCCTGGGTCGTTCTCCACGTTGCAGGCGATGCGGTGCATGATCGTGACCGCCTCGACCGGCCAGGCCCCGCTCGCCGTCTCGGCCGAAAGCATCACCGCGTCGGCGCCGTCGTAGACCGCGTTGGCTACGTCGGAGACTTCGGCGCGGGTCGGCGCGGGGCTCTCGATCATCGATTCGAGCATTTGCGTCGCGACCACCACCGGCTTGCCGCTGCGCCGGGTGGTGGCGACGATCCGCTTCTGCAGCGGCGGGACTTCTTCGGGGTTGAGTTCGACCCCAAGGTCGCCGCGCGCGACCATGATCCCGTCGGAAAGCTCGATGATTTCCTCGAGCCGGTCGATCGCGGCGGGCTTTTCGATCTTGGCCATCAACGCGGTGGTCGACCGGCCCATCAGCTTGCGCGCTTCGGCGACGTCTTCGGGGCGCTGGACGAACGACAACGCGATCCAGTCCGCGCCTTGTTCGAGCGCAAATGCCAGATCGCGGCGGTCCTTGTCGGTCAGCGCCGGAACCGGCACCACCGCGTCAGGGACGTTGACCCCCTTGCGGTCCGAAATGACTCCGCCAACCTCGGCTGAGCACAGGATATGATCCGCATCGGCTTCGATCACCTTGAGCCGCAGCTTGCCGTCGTCGATCAGCAGCCGCTGGCCCTTGCGCAGCACCCCGAACAATTCGGGATGCGGCAGGCAGACGCGGTGCTCGTCGCCCAGCGCCGGATCGCGGTCGAGCGTGAAATGGCCCGAATGGCGGATCACCGCTTTGCCGTCCTTGAACTGCCCGACGCGCAGCTTGGGGCCTTGCAAGTCGCACAGCACCGCCACCGGGCGCCCGACCTGCTTTTCGACCATGCGGATCGCGGCGATGGTCTCGGCGTGGGTCGCATGGTCGCCGTGGCTCATGTTGACGCGGAATGCATCGGCCCCGGCGCGCAGCAGCTTTTCGATCATCTCGGGGCTGCGGCTGGCGGGGCCTAATGTGGCCAGAATCTTGATCTTGCGACCGCGTAAATCGAGCTTTGCCACTGATACCTCTTCCCGTTCGGTTCTGCGTTAGGCAAACAGGCGAAGAAATCCAAGGAATCCACGATGAGCTGCTCTGAAAATACGAATGCAAACCCCGCTGATCCGCTCGAAGCGCTGGACGATGCGGTTGCCGCAGCGGCATTCCGGCGGCTGGTGCGGCATTTGCGCCACCGCCACGATGCGCAGAATATCGAGCTGATGGGGCTGTCGGGGTTCTGCCGCAATTGCTTGGCCGACTGGATCGTCGAGGCCGGAGCACCGCTTGACAAGAGCGCCGCGCGTGAGGTGATCCACGGCATGCCAGCGGGGGAATGGAAGGCACGGTTCCAGTCGGAAGCCACGCCGCAGCAGCTTGAGCGAATGGCTCAGAGCCTGGCGAAGAACGCCTAAAGGTCCTCTCCATTTTCACGCAGTGCAAATGGGGAGGTGGCGCGCCGAAGGCGTGACGGAGGGGTGTCGACGCTCGCCCAGATACCCCTCCGTCAGCCGCTTCGCGACTGCCACCTCCCCATTTGGCTCCGCAAAATGGAGAGGACCAAGGATTTCCACAGGCTTCGTTTTGCCCGAATCCCCGCGCCCGGCTACCGCGCGCACAACCGATTCACCCCGCACCCCGGAGATACCCCCATGGCCGAAACCACCGATGATCGCCTGCGCCTGCTGATCGAGCGCGTCGAACGGCTCGAAGAGGAAAAGAAGGGCATCGCCGACGATATCAAGGACGTTTACGGCGAGGCCAAAGCAGTCGGTTACGACGCCAAGATCATGCGCAAGGTCGTCGCGCTGCGCAAAATGAAGCCCGATGACCGCGCCGAGATGGAAGCGATCCTCGATCTCTATAAGGCGGCGCTGGGGCTGGGCTGACACTGGAGCGTGATTGCCCGCAAGACCGGTCTCGGCTAGGGGCCTCGCACAAGTCCCCTAGCTGCAAGACGTGGAACCCATGGCCGGCCATTCCAAATTCAAGAATATCATGCACCGCAAGGGCGCGCAGGATAAAAAACGCGCAGCGAGTTTTTCCAAGCTCTCCCGCGAAATCACCGTCGCGGCCAAGCTCGGCATGCCCGATCCCGATTTCAACCCGCGGCTGCGCGCGGCGGTCAACGCCGCCAAGGCGCAGTCGGTGCCCAAGGACAATATCCAGCGCGCGATCGACAAGGCCGTGCGCGGTGATGCTGAGAACTATGAGGAAATTCGCTACGAAGGTTACGGCCCCGGCGGGGTCGCGCTGATCGTCGAGGCGCTGACCGACAACCGCAACCGCACCGCCACCAATGTCCGCACCGCGTTCTCCAAAAACGGCGGCAATCTTGGCGCGTCGGGCGCAGTCAGCCACGGGTTCGAGCGGCTCGGGCTGATCGAGTATCCGGCACGCGCGGGCGATGAAGACACCGTGCTCGAAGCCGCTATCGAGGCGGGGGCCGACGATATCGAGAGCGACGAGGATGGTCACGCGATCTGGACCTCGATTGACGTGCTTCACCCCGTCGCGCGTGAGCTTGAAAAGACGCTGGGCGAGGCCGCGGCAGTCAAGCTGGCGTGGAAGCCCGGGCTCAAAGTCGAAGTCGGTGTATCGGATGCGGCGACGCTGCTCAAGCTGATCGACATTCTCGACGATGACGACGACGTCCAGATGGTCTGGGGCAATTACGAGATTTCGGACAACGTGATGGAGCAGCTTTCTTAATGTGGAGTTTGGTCGCCAAGGCGCTGCTTTCGGGCGTGCTGATTGCGGCCATCGCCGAGGTTGGGAAACGGCTGCCGACGCTGGGCGCGCTGATCGCTTCGCTGCCGCTGGTCTCGGTGCTGGGGATGATCCTGTTGTGGCACGCCCGGCCCGATGCGGAGAACATGGCGGTGCATGCAGGGGCAACCTTCTGGTATGTCTTGCCCAGCTTGCCGATGTTTTTGCTGATCCCCTATTTGCTCCGGAGCGGCTTGGGATTCTGGCCGTCGCTGCTGGCTGGATGCGCGCTCACGGTGGCGCTGTACCTGCTGATGAGCCACTTCGGCCCGCGGTTCGGGCTCAAGCTGTAACGTGCTGATCATCGGTCTCGACCCATCGCTTTCGTGCACCGGCTGGGGCGTGATCGAGCAAGTCGGCAACCGGCTGCGCCATGTCGCCAATGGCCAGGTCAAGACCGATCCCAAGGCCCCACTCGCACAGCGGCTGGTGACGATCGACGCGGCGCTCGCCGAGGTCATCGCGCAATACCGCCCCGAAACCGGCGCGGTTGAGGAAGTGTTCGTCAATTCCAACGCGCAATCGACGCTCAAGCTCGGGCAAGCGCGCGGGGTGTGCCTGCTCGCGCTGGCCCGCGCAGGACTGTCGGTCGCCGAATATGCCCCGAGCGTGGTCAAGCAGGCAGTGGTCGGCACCGGCCGCGCCGAGAAGGCGCAGGTCCAGGCGATGGTCAAGGTCCTGCTGCCCGGAGTCCAGCTTGCCGGGGCCGATGCTGCCGATGCCTTGGCAGTGGCAATTGCCCACGCGCACCGCGCTGGAACGGCATCCCGTCTCAATCGTTAATGTGGCAAGCCGCCGTTCATTTGGGCGCGGTTACCTCGCATACACATTTGCCGGAGGGTTCCCCATGAAGCCGCGTCTCAAGATGGTACCACGCTTTAAGATTTTGGCGCTCGCCGCCGTCGCCAGCCTCGTCCTGTCGGGCTGCATGGCCAGCCGTTACCAGATTTCCGATGCGTTGATGCGCTACGGCCTCGATCGCAATCAGGCGAGCTGCGCCGCAGAATTCCTCCACGGCCACCTCAGCACCCGCCAGGTCGACCGGCTTGCCGATGCCGCGCGCTATTATCGCAGCGATAACCGGCTGACCTTCGGCGACCTGATCCGCGTTGCGGCATCGGTGCGCGATCCGGAAACCGCGCTCGAAGTCGCCGGGGCGGCAGTCGCCTGCAAGCTCGGCGCGAACATGCGGATTCCCGGCTTCTAAAGGTCCTCGCGTTCGAGCACGGCCTGATACGATGAGCCCGGATCGTCCTGGCAGCCGCCGGGTCGGACATAAACGCAGGCTTTGAGCACCGAATTGGCGCGGCAGGTGAGCTCGCGATAGTTCTCCGCGCCCTGCGGCCGTGCGGGGAAGATCAACACGTTCGCCGCGCTCGCCAGCCCGGCGGGAAGCGGCTGGCCCTGTCCGATCACGCCCTTGGGCGCGACGTAAAGCGGCACCTCGCGCGCGAGCAGCGCGGGGACCAGGTGCGCGCGCCACTGGTCGGGCAGGGCGATGCCGCAAGTCTCGGGCCGCGCCGCCGCGTCGTTCGCCGCCAAGGGGATCGGTGCACCGCCGCGCAGCACTCGCGCGCCACCCGATGTGCGTTGACCGGCGAAGCTCGCCGCCAGCCAAAACACCGCCAGCGCGGCCAGCATCAACGGCGTTAGGGTCTGCCCGCGCCGCGCGGCAAGCCATTGCAGCAGGCTGACCGAGGCGATTCCCGCCAGCACCGTGATCGACCATGTCGACAGCCAGATGAAGCGGTATTCCTTGTGCGCGATCAGGCTGTGGAACAGCAGGTTGGCCACCAGCGCCAGCACCAGCGGCCGGTAGCGCGGCGGGCTCAGTAGGGCTCCCGCGATGATCAGCGGCGCGGCCGGGCCAAGGTGGATCAGCAGCAGCCGCACATATTCGAACGGTCCCGATGCGCCGAAACGCGCGGCGCGGCCCTGTCCCATGTTGTAGCTGAGGTTGACCCAGATCCAGCGCAACGGGACCTGCCCGGCGATCAGATCGCTGACCGCGCCGATCGCCAGCGCGCTTGCGGCCCCGAGCAACACCTGCCCCCAACTCCGCCAGTCGGTGCGCAGCCGCGCGATCGCCAGCACTGCTGCAAACGGCGCATATTGCAGCCGCACGATTACCCCCAGCCCAAGCAGCAGCCCGGCCCAGCGCAGCGCCGCGCGGCCCGGCGCATCGGCCAGCAGCAGCGCCGCGGCCATGGCGATCAGCGCAGCGCTGAGCACTTCGGACAGCAGCAGCGTGGAGAACAGCACGTTCTCGTACCACACCGCTGCGATGAACAGCGCGGCGAGGGCATGCGTCCGGCTGGTCAGCCCCCCCAGCCGCCAAGCCGCAGGCAGTGCCAGCAAGGTCAGCGCAAGGTAGAACCACCGCGCCGCATACATCCCCGCCAGGGTCCCGGGCGCAAGCTTTACCCCCAGCCAATACGGCAGCGCGAGCAGCTGCGGGATCAATTGATTGCGCGCACCATAGCGGTATTCCCACGGCACGATCCCGTGCCCGGTGGCAAGCCGCTTGCCTTGCTCGAGGTACTGCATGATCTCGTCGGCATGGCTGATGTCGAACGGCGCAAAAGCCAGTGCGCGCGAAATGAGCCCGGCCAGCACCACCAGTGCGATGCACAGCCAGGTCTGCCGCGTGAGTGTCATCACCGGTCCTGGCTAGCCGAACACCTCGATGTCGTCGTCTTCGAAGCTCGCGGTATTCTTCAGCGCCAGTGCGCCGCGAATGCCCTGGATTACAAACACCAGGATGATCCCGCAGATGATCACGCCGCCGATGCTCAAGGCGACCATCTTGCCCAGCAATTCAAGCGCGGCCAGCACCGCGGCGGCCATGCCCCAGTAAGCCCCTTTGCCGCTGCGCAAACGCAGCCCGGCGACGAGCCCGACCGCAGCTTCGAGCGCCGCACCGCCGACCAGCGCGAGACCTTGCGGCGACGAGGTTCCGACCATGCCGAACCCGACGACGATGCCGAGCACGCCCATCACGCAAAAGATGAAACTGGCCACCGCGCCTTGGTAGGCCGCGCTCCTTGCTCCGGCGCGGGTGGTCAGGTCGATATGCCAGAACCTGCGCGTTTCATCATTGAATGCCATGTTTGATTGCCCCCAAATGGTCGCGAAACATTTTGCATTTGCGCTGCTCCGGCACAAGGGGGTGGTTTCGCGGGACTGAAACTGCCATAGAACAAACCATGATCGCCAAGCTGACCGGCACGTTCGACGATTTTGGCCCCGATTGGGCGGTGATCGACGTGGGCGGGGTCGGCTATCTGGTCCATTGCAGCGCCAAGACGCTGGATGCCTTGGGCGTGCGCGGTGACAGCGTGACGCTCCACACCGAACTGCAGGTCTCCGAAAACGACATGCGCCTGATCGGCTTCGCCAGCGGCGAGGAACGCGCGTGGTTTCGCTTGCTGACCGGGGTGCAGGGGGTCGGTAGCAAGATGGCGCTGGCGGTGCTCTCGGCGCTGTCAGTCGACGAAGTGCAACGCGCCTGTGCGGGCGGAGATGCCGCGATGGTGGCACGCGCGCAAGGTGTCGGGCCGAAACTGGCGGCGCGGATTGTAAATGAGTTGAAGGACAAGGCGGGCGGGATGGTCGGTGTCGGTGCTACCGGGCTGGCAGCGGTTCCGGCCGGTTCAGCCAGTGCCGACGCAGTCTCGGCGCTGCAGAACCTGGGCTTCAAGCCGCAGGTCGCAACCATGGCGGTTGCGCGAGCCATCGAAGAACTGGGCGAGGGTGCAGGACTGAATGATTTGGTGCGGGTGGCGCTGAAAAGGGCGGCGGGGTGATGAGATGCCCCATCTAGAGTCGCATTATCCGACAGCGATGAACACGCTAGTCTATCGATTGGCTTCGTCAGATTTGCTGCTAAACCTCATCCGTGAAGATCGCGACAACCAAGACAACTGGGTTCGAATCGATTCAGTAGCTTTGCAGGTCCGAAAGGCATGTGAGCTCTTTCTTCTAGGATCAACTCTCACTCATTTTGCCGACGGAGCTGGCATCGATCTCAGCCATTGGCACCCAAAGGACACCTTTCGCGAAATCCAAAGGTACAATGTGCATCCGTTGCCCTTTCCACTTGAACCAGAATTCAGAATTTACGGCGAGACCAAACAGTTCGTTCCGGCTTCGAAGCCACTACCCTTTGCAACTCTTGCTTCGATTTATGGGCAGTGTGGGAATATCCTTCACGTTCCCACTGCAGCAAAGGTGCTGGACGAGAAGGTACCAAGTTTCGATTGGGACAAATACCGCAGCTGGGTTGATGGATTTACGAGTCTTCTAAAGGGTCACGTCCTTTTGCTTCCTCAAATTAAGCGCGTTCTTGTTTGCACCTGGACAGGAAATCCTCATGAATCTCCGCATAGCATCCTTTTAGAAGGGGATGGTGAAGCCATCTTGCAAACGGATGGTCTGAGGGAATTTGATCTGTTGGTGCCATGACCGATAACCCCATCCTCACCCCCCAGCGTCAGCCCGAAGACCCGGACGCGGCCTTGCGGCCCAAGACGCTCGCCGAATTCGTCGGGCAGGCTGCCGCCAAGGACAACCTTTCGGTGTTTATCCAGTCAGCCAAATCGCGCGGCGAGGCGATGGATCATGTGTTGTTCTATGGCCCGCCGGGGC
>JARXKR010000105.1:3731-7890 GCA_030271565.1 Pseudomonadota bacterium | reverse complement strand
ACGATCTCGCGGATCACCTTGCCGCCGGTGCCGATCACTTCACGGATCTTCGACTTGTCGATCTGCAGGCTTTCGATCCGCGGCGCGTGCGCCGACAGTTCGGTCCGCGCCGAACCCAGTGCCTTGGTCATTTCACCCAGGATGTGGGCGCGGCCGGCTTTGGCCTGATGCAGCGCGGCTTCGAAGATCTCGCGCGTGATGCCCGCGACCTTGATGTCCATCTGCATCGTGGTGATGCCTTCGCTGGTGCCAGCCACCTTGAAGTCCATGTCGCCGAGGTGATCTTCATCGCCCAGAATGTCGGACAGCACGGTGAACTTGTCGCCTTCGAGGATCAGCCCCATCGCGATGCCCGAAACCGGGCGCGTGATCGGCACCCCGGCGTCCATCATCGACAGCGAACCGCCGCAGACGGTGGCCATCGAGGAGGAGCCGTTGGACTCGGTAATGTCCGAGACCACGCGGATCGTGTAAGGGAAGTCTTCCTTGGCCGGCAGCACCGCACGCAGCGCGCGCCAAGCCAGCTTGCCGTGACCGGTATCGCGGCGCGACGGCGCCCCGAAACGGCCGACTTCACCGACCGAATAGGGCGGGAAGTTATAGTGCAGCATGAAGTTCGAGTAAGTCAGGCCCTCAAGCCCGTCGATCATCTGCTCGCTCTCGCGGGTGCCCAGCGTGGTGGTGCAGATCGCCTGGGTTTCGCCGCGGGTGAACAGCGACGACCCGTGCGTGCGCGGCAAGAACCCGACAATCGCCTCGATCGGGCGAACCTGATCGGTCTTGCGTCCGTCGATCCGCTGGCCGTCCTTGAGGATGGCACCGCGAACGATTTCGGCTTCGAGCTTCTTGACCACCTTGCCGGCGGCCATCTGGGTCTGGCCATCTTTGCCAGCGAAGGCGGCCTTACCGGCGGCGCGGGCAAGGTTGAGCGCGTTCGAACGTTCCGACTTGTCGGTCAGCTTGTAAGCTGCGGCAATGTCCTTGCCGACCAGCTTCTTGAGCTCGTCCTTGATTGCCGAGTTGTCCGAGACGGCAACGTCCCACGGATCCTTGGCAGCCTTTTCAGCCAGATCGATGATCAGATTGACGACCTTTTTGATCTCGTCATGCGCGAAGATCACTGCGCCGAGCATGATCTCTTCGGACAGCTCTTTGGCTTCGGATTCGACCATCATCACGGCATTGCCGGTGGCGGCCACGATCAGGTCGAGCTGGCCGTTGGCAGCTTCGTCCTGACGCGGGTTGAGGGTGTATTCGCCATCGACATAACCGACGCGCGCTGCGCCGATCGGGCCCATGAACGGGACGCCCGAGATGGTCAGCGCGGCCGAAGCAGCGATCATCGCCAGCACGTCGGGCTCGACTTCGCCGTCATAGCTCAGCACGTGGGCGATGACGTTGATCTCGTTGTAGAAGCCTTCGGGGAACAGCGGCCGCACCGGGCGATCGATCAGCCGCGAAACCAGCGTTTCCTTTTCGGTTGCGCCGCGTTCACGCTTGAAGAAGCCGCCCGGGATGCGCCCGGCGGCGAAGAACTTTTCCTGATAGTGGACGGTCAGCGGGAAGAAGTCCTGCCCTTCCTTGACCGACTTGGCGGCGGTCACGGCGCACAGCACCACGGTTTCGCCATAAGTGGCCAGCACCGCGCCATCAGCCTGGCGGGCAATGCGGCCGGTTTCCAGGGTGAGCGTCTTGCCGCCCCACTCCATGGATACAGTTTTAACGTCGAACATTTGGGTATTCCTTCAGCCCACCGGCCCTATTGCGCGGCGGGTTTTGCTGCCGGGGTAAATCCGTCCCGGTCCGGTGCGAGGCCTTAGCCTCAGGCCCCTTCACCGAATTGCGAAGGAAACCGATTTGCGAGTCTCCGCGAAGGCGGAGATCTCAGGCAATTGTGCCGGACCTTGCGGCCCGGGATCCCCGCCTGCGCGGGGATGACGGGAAACTAAACGGCCCGCCAAAGCGAGCCGAAGTTTCTCGTCACTTGCGCAGACCCAGCTTCTGGATCAGCGAATTGTAGCGGGCAACGTCCTTGCGCTTGAGATAATCAAGCAGGCTGCGACGCTTGTTGACCATGGTCAGCAGGCCTCGGCGCGAGTGGTTGTCCTTGTGGTGATCCTTGAAGTGCCCCTGCAGCGTGTTGATGCGGCTGGTCAGGATCGCTACCTGAACTTCGGGCGAACCCGTATCACCTGTGCCGCGGCCGTTGTCCGCGATAATTTCGGCTTTCTTTTCGGCAGATACCGACATGTCATTTACTCCGCGACATCGGAAAGATTGAACCCCCGCACGACCCGGGCGTCTCCGCCCGAAAGCTCCATCAGCGCGAGGGGAACAGTCCCGTATCGCGCCCAGAATAGCCCATCGTGTTGGGGCAGTCCGGATAGAACCCGGCCCTGTCGGACCATGCTTGCCTGTTCCGAACTAAGGTCAAGAGCCGGGATGTCGACCAGCCCTGCCTCCAGCGGCAAGAGTACGTTCTCAAGTGCCGCGCCCTTACCCACCTCGTTCAATTTGTCCAGAGAAATCGCCTGATTTTCGGTGAACGGCCCCGCCGCCAGGCGGCGTAGCATGGTGACGTGGCCGCGCGTGCCAAGCGCCAGCGCAATATCGCGGGCGAGGCTGCGGATATAGGTGCCTTTTGAGACGTGAGCGTGGAGGGTGATTGCATCTAGAGGCTCCCCCTCTGGGGGAGGTGGCAGCCCGCTTGGGCTGACGGTGGGGGTCTGGAGCGAAGGCAATGCCCCCTCCGACACGCCTTCGGCGCGCCACCTCCCCCAATGGGGGAGTATCTCGAATATCGTCACCGCCCGCGCCGCCAACTCCACTACCTCCCCAGCCCGCGCCAGATCGTAAGCCCGCTCGCCGCCCACCTTGAGCGCCGAATATATCGGCGGGACCTGCTCGATCGGCCCGGTGAAGCGCGGCAACACCGCCTCCACCTCAGCCCGCGTCGGCCGCACGTCGCTCTGGGCAATCACCTTGCCTTCAAGGTCGAGTGTGTCGGTCTCCGCCCCGAAGGCCACGGTGAATGCGTAAACCTTGCTCGCATCGAGCATCCGGCCCGCAAGCTTGGTCGCTTCGCCCAGCGCAATCGGCAGCACTCCGGTCGCCAAGGGATCAAGTGTCCCGCCGTGGCCGACCTTAACTTTGCCGAGGCCAGCCTCGCGCAAGTTGCGCTTTACCGCTGCCACCGCCTGCGTGCTGCCCAGCCCCAGCGGCTTGTCGAGGATGATCCAGCCGTGCGGCAAAAAGCTAAACCCCGGCAACGAGCGCCGCGAGCCTGGCGTACCAGCCGATCGCCCATTCGACCGGCGCGATCAGGTACTTGGTCACGCTGAACCCGGGGATGAGGTAGGGCAGCACGATGATCAGAAAAATCGGGATCAGCATGCCGACCGTACGGAACTTCGCGTAACCTTGCGCCATTCGCTCGGGCAGCAAGCCTTCAACGATGTGCGAGCCATCGAATGGCGGGATCGGCAGCAGGTTGAACAGCGCGAGGAAGACGTTGATCGAAATGAAGTTGAACAGGTTGAGCTGGAAAAATCCGAGCAGGGTCGTCGGGTCCTGCAGTTCTCCAGCCCGCCCGACTGCGAGCCCCAGCGCCACCGCTGCAATGGCCGCCATGATCAGGTTCGAGCCCGGCCCCGCCGCGCCGACCAGCATCATGTCGCGGCGCGGGTGGCGCAGGCGCGAGGCTACCACCGGCACCGGCTTGGCCCAGCCGAACACCGGCAGGTGGAACAGCGCGAGCAACCCCGGGAGGAATACCGTGCCGACCGGATCGACATGCTTGATCGGGTTCAGGCTCAGCCGCCCTTGTTCCTCTGCGGTCGGATCGCCCAGCGTGCGCGCCATCAGGCCGTGCGCAACCTCGTGAAACACGATCGCAAAAATCAGCGGCAGGATCAGCGCCGCAGCCTGAATGATGGTATCGCTCATAGTCCCAATTTCTCCCGGCGGTGCTTCACTGCCACCACCCCAGCGCTTCGGCGAAGTGTTTGCGGCACAGCGCAACATAGCGGTCGTTGCCGCCGATCTCGGTCTGTGCGCCTTGGCGCACCGCCGCGCCGCTTTCATCGACCCGCAGGTTCATGCTCGATTTGCGGCCGCAGTGGCAGACGGCTTTGAGTTCGACCAGCGAATCCGCGATGCC
>JARXKR010000105.1:0-3631 GCA_030271565.1 Pseudomonadota bacterium | reverse complement strand
GTCCACAGCATCGTCGCCATGCCGCGCTCGTGATAATTGAAATTCGCCTGCAGCAGCGTGGTCGATTTGCCCGCGTTCATGCTGGCGTAGTAGAAATAAAGCTTGGCCATCCCGAACCTCACATAGGGTGCCGTACCAAAAGTGCCAGAGCGATTGACGCCAATCGATTGACACGGCGTGGGCGGCGCTGCACCTCAGACGGCACCATGCGCAGACTGCTTGCCCTTGCCGCCTTGCTGTCGCTCGCCGCCGCTCCGGGTCCCTCCTATCACTACTGGCTCGATGGAACACACAGCTCGGTCAGCGCGCGGGTGTCGTACATGGGGTTCGCCAGCAAGACCGCCCGGTTCCCGCAGATGCGCGGCTCCATCCGGCTCAATCCAGCGCGGCTCGATGCGATCGACCTCGATGTCGAGCTTGACGCAGGCGCGCTGATCGGGGGCAGCACCGGCGATACCAAGTACCTGCGCGGCACAGATTTCTTCGCGGTCGAGCAATATCCGGTGGTGCGTTTTTCCGGTCACAAGATGGTGATGTCAGGGCCGACGACCGCTGTGGTCGAAGGAATGATCACCACCCGCGGGATAACCCGTCCGGCCGCCCTGGCGGTGGCTTTCGATGCTCCGCCGGCCCGCGCCACCGGCCGCGATCCCATCGTGCTCAGCGCGCGCACCAGCATCAACCGCCGCGATTTCGGAATGACCGCTTATTCGGTGGTGGTGGGCAAGACTGTGGCGATCACGATCGACGCGCGGCTGATGCCGGGTTAGTCTTCAAGGTCGCGCTGGACTTTGGGATTGGCCAGCAAGGCTTCGATCCGGCTCGCCTCGTCGAAGCTTTCATCGCCGAGGAACTTGAGTTTGGCGGCGAAGCGCAGCTTGAGCCGTCCGGCCACTTCCTTCTGGAAATAGGCGGTGTTGGTGCGCAGCGCCTTGAGCACGATATCCTCGTCCGCGCCGAGCAGCGGTTTCACGAACACCGTGGCGTGGCGCAGGTCGGGCGACATCCGCACTTCGGTCACGCTGACCGTCCGCGCGGTCAGTACCTCGTCGTGCACGACCTGCCGCGCGAGCAGTTCGGACATCACATGGCGCACCTGCTCCCCCACCTTCAAGAGGCGAACCGAGCGACCCTCGGGAGTGGCGGGCGTGTTGACCATCGAACCTGCGCGGTGCTGAGCGGCGAACGGCCCTTAAAGGGTCCGTTCGCGCTCCTCGACCTCGAACACTTCGAGCTGGTCGCCCGGTTTGATGTCGTTGGTGTCGGTCAGCACCACCCCGCATTCGAGCCCGGCGCGCACTTCGGCGACGTCGTCCTTGAAACGGCGCAGCGAGGCGATCGTGGTTTTCGACACGATCACATCGTCGCGGGTAAGCCGCGCGAACAGGCCCTTCTTGATGAGCCCTTCGACCACCAGCAGACCAGCCGCCTTGTCGCGCTTGCCGGCCGGGAACACTTCCTTGACTTCGGCCCGGCCAAGCACGTGCTCGATCCGTTCGGGGCCCCAGATCCCGGCCATCTCCTTGGCGACTTCCTCGGTCAGCTTGTAGATGACGTCGAAGTATTTCATCGTCACCTTGTGGCGGTCGACCATTTCGCGCGCCTTGGCGTTGGGCCGGACGTTGAAACCGATCACCGGCGCCCCGCTCGAGAATGCCAGATTGACGTCGCTTTCGGTGATCGCACCCACGCCCGAGCTGAGCACACGGACCTTGATCTCGTCGTTCGAGATCTTGTTGAGCGCGTTAACGATCGCCTCGGCACTGCCTTGCACGTCGGCCTTGATCACCACCGGGTATTCGAGCAGCACTTGCTTCGCGGCAAGCGCCGAGAACATGTTCTCGAGGCTGGCGGGCGCGCTGGTGGTGCGCTTGGCGGTGGCCTGTTCCTGGCGATAGAGCGCAACCTCGCGGGCGCGGGCTTCGCTATCGACCACGGTCAGCACGTCGCCAGCCAGCGGCACCCCGCCCAGGCCGAGCACTTCAACCGGCAGCGACGGGGTGGCGGCCTTGATCTGGCGGCCCTTGTCGTCGAGCATTGCACGGACGCGGCCCGAATGGGTCCCGACCACCAGGATATCGCCGACCTTGAGCGTCCCGCGGCGGATCAGCACCGTCGCCAGCGGACCCTTGCCCTTGTCGAGTTTAGCCTCGATCACCGATGCTTCGGCGGCGCGATCGGGGTTGGCCTTGAGTTCGAGCAGTTCGGCCTGGAGACCGATCTTCTCGATCAGGTTATCCAGCCCGGCCCCGGTCTTGGCCGAGACCTCGACGTCCTGGACATCGCCCGACATTGCTTCGACCACGACTTCGTGTTCGAGCAGGCGTTCGCGGATCTTCTGCGCGTTGAACTCGTTCTTGTCGCTCTTGGTGATCGCCACTATCATCGGCACGCCGGCCGCCTTGGTGTGGTTGATCGCCTCGATCGTCTGCGGCATCAGCCCGTCATCACCGGCCACTACCAGCACCACGATATCGGTGACATTGGCACCGCGCATGCGCATTTCGGTAAAGGCTTCGTGGCCCGGGGTATCGAGGAAGGTGATCAGATCGCCGCCCTTGGTCTTGATCTGGTAAGCGCCGATATGCTGGGTGATCCCGCCAGCTTCGCCGCGCACCACGTCGGTGCCGCGCAGCGCGTCGAGCAGGCTGGTCTTGCCGTGATCGACGTGGCCCATGATCGTCACGACCGGTGGTCGCGTCTGCAGCGTTTCGGGCGCGTCAACGTCATCGGCATTGTCGATATCGACATCGCTTTCCGAAACGCGCTGGATGGTGTGGCCAAACTCTTCGACCAGCAGCTCGGCGGTATCCTGATCGATCACATCGCCCATCGCGACGGGCACGCCCATCTTGAACAGCGCCTTGATCAGGTCCGAACCCTTTTCTGCCATGCGGTTCGCAAGTTCCTGCACCGAGATTTCCTCGGGCACGATCACGTCGCGCGCCTGCTTCTCGCGCGGCTGGCTCTGCCCGGCGAAGTGGGCCCGCTTTTCCTTCTCGCGCGCCCGCTTGAGCGCGGCGAGGCTGCGAGCACGGGCGCCTTCGTCCTCGTTGAGCGCACGGCTGACGGTGAGCTTGCCGGCATGGCGGCGTTCGGCGGGGGTCTTGTCGCGCGGGTGCGCGGGCTTCTTGGCCGGTTCGGGGCGCTTGGGCGCGGCAATCGGGGTGAACCGGCGTGCAGCGGGGGCGGCGGAACTGCGCGTGGCTTCTTCGCCAGCTTCGGCAACCGGCGCTTCGGCTTCGGCCGGAGCGGCCACTTCGGGCTCGGGTGCGGGTGAGGGAGCGGCGGCGGGCGAGCTGTCCGCCTTGCCCTTGTCGTCGGTGCGGCGGCGGTCCTCGTCTTGCGCAGCGTTGCGTTCATCCTGCTCGCGGCGACTGGCGAGTTCCATCGAGTTCATCCGGGCTTCTTCGGCCTCGCGCAGCAGCCGCGCCTGCAGTTCCTGACGCGTTTCGGCGCTTGCTGCGGCTGGCTTGGGCTTGGGCGCGGGCGCGCGCGGCGCTTCGGCCACCGGAGCGGGCGGCGGCGGCGGCGCAGCGACCGGGGCTTCGCCGGGCTTGCCGATCAGCTTGCGGCGCTTGACCTCGACCACCACCTTGTTGGTGCGGCCGTGGCTGAAGGTCTGCTGGAC
>JARXKR010000104.1 GCA_030271565.1 Pseudomonadota bacterium | reverse complement strand
CGATGCAATCCAAATCCCAAGTGCTTTATAGTCTCGATTCGGCAATCTGCCTAGGCACTGTCGCCGACGACCAATTTCACTTGAGCGGCCGGTTGCAAATTCAGCGGTAAAAGCCGCAGGGGTCGTTTGGGTCGCATTGGTCAGGCTGGCTTTCGGGCCAGTCTCACGGCAAAAATGCCGGAACGACCAATTATTTGAGGGCGCTGTTGACGCAATGCGTCCAGCGCCCTTTCTTTTGCCCTGGCTCTGCTCAATCCCCGCGCGAAAAAGGCTGGACAGCCGCGCCGTGCTGCACCTATTCGCTTAACCGAACGATTAAAGCGCATGAGGGAGCTCGCATGGCCCGGTTTGAAGGCACTGAAGACTACGTCGCCACTGAAGATCTGAAGGTAGCGGTCAACGCCGCGGTACTGCTGCGGCGGCCGTTGCTGGTCAAGGGCGAACCCGGCACCGGCAAGACCGTGCTGGCGCACGAGATCGCCAAGGCGCTGGATGCGCCGCTGATCGAATGGCACGTCAAATCGACCACCAAGGCGCACCAAGGCCTATACGAATACGATGCAGTCGCCCGTCTGCGCGATGGTCAGCTTGGCGACGAGCGGGTTCATGACATCTCGAACTACATCAAGAAGGGCAAATTGTGGGAGGCATTCACTTCACCCAAGCTGCCCGTCCTGCTGATCGACGAGATCGACAAGGCCGACATCGAATTCCCCAACGATCTCCTCCAGGAGCTCGACCGGATGAGCTTCGACGTTTACGAAACGCATGAAACGATCACCGCCAAAGAGCGGCCGATCATCATCATCACCTCGAACAACGAGAAGGAACTGCCCGACGCGTTCCTGCGCCGGTGCTTCTTCCACTACATCAAGTTCCCCGATCGCGGCACGATGCAGGCGATCATCGACGTCCACTACCCCGGCATCCAGAAAACGCTGGTGAGCAAGGCGATGGATATCTTTTACGAAGTGCGCGACGTGCCTGGCCTCAAGAAGAAGCCCAGCACCAGCGAACTGCTCGACTGGCTCAAGCTGCTGCTCAACGAAGACATGCCTTTGGAAGTGCTGCAGGCCAAGGACCCGACCAAGGCAATCCCGCCGCTCCACGGTGCCTTGCTCAAGAACGAGCAGGACGTGATGCTGTTCGAAAAGCTCGCCTTCATGGCGCGGCGGCAAAACTGATTCTGCCGGCCTGGACCGACTGACATGAGCCGCTTTCCGCACGATTTCATCTGGGGCACGGCAACTGCTGCGCATCAGATCGAAGGCGGCAATGTCAACTCGGATTTCTGGCTGGCCGAGAATGTCCCCGAGACGATTTTCCGCGAACCATCGGGCGATGCCTGCGACAGCTATCACCGCTATCCAGAGGATATCGCTCTGGCGGCTGAGCTCGGTTTCAACACGCACCGCTTCGGGATCGAGTGGGCGCGGATTGAACCCGAGCCGGGGGTATTTTCGCGCGCTGCGCTGGACCATTATCTGCGGGTGCTGGAGTGCTGTCACGCGCACGGACTTGCCCCGATGGTTTCACTCAATCACTGGACCGTGCCGCGCTGGTTTGCTGCCCGCGGCGGCTTTGAAATGGCTGACAGCCCCGATTTGTTCGCGCGCTTTGCCGAACAGGTGAGCCGCCATCTGGGCGATGGGATGGCCTTCGTGACGACCTTCAACGAGGCCAATATCCAGCGGGTAATCGGCTCGACCTTTCATAATCCCAAAGCCGCGCCCGGACTTGCCGCGATGAAACAGGCTTGCGCCAGGGCCTGCGGATCGGACCGGTTCTCCATGGTCCTGTTTGCGACTGCGGAGGAAATCGAAGCACAGCTGGTCGAAGCCCATTATCGCGCAGCGCAGGCTCTGCGCGCCGGGCCAGGCACGTTTCAGCTTGGGGTTACAATTTCGATGGCCGAAGTCGAAGGTGTGGGCGAAGGCAACCAGGCGGAAGCATTTGAAAATGACCTTTATGGGCCGTGGCTGGATGTCGCGAAGACCGCCGACTTCGTGGGGGTGCAGACTTACACGCGCTACCGGATCGGGCCCGAAGGCCGATTGCGGCTACCGGCCGATGCCATGCGCACCGACATGGGTTATGAATATCGCCCCGAGGCGCTCGAAGCCACGGTGCGGTTCGCCGCGCGGCGCATTGGCCGGCCGATCATCGTAACCGAGCACGGCATTGCGGCCAAAGACGACACTCGCCGCGTGGCGCTGATCGATACCGCGCTGGAGGGGCTGCAACGCTGCCTCGACGATGGGATCGATTTGCGCGGCTATGTCCACTGGTCCCTGCTCGATAATTTTGAATGGGTGCTTGGCTACGGGATGCGGTTTGGGCTGATCGAAGTCGATCGCACCAGCTTTGCGCGGACACCAAAGCCCAGCGCCCGCCACCTTGGTCAAATCGCTCGATCCAGCCGGGCAAACACGCCATCCAGCATCAAGGGCTAACCCATGTTCTTCAACTTCGTCGACGAATTGCGCAGCGCCGGGATCGGGGCGAGCTTCAAGGAGCACCTGGTGCTGCTTGAGGCACTCGACAAGGATGTGATCGAGCAGACGCCCGAGGCGTTCTATTACCTCAGCCGCGCCATTTTCGTGAAGGACGAGGGCCTGCTCGACCGGTTCGACCAGGTGTTCAACAAGGTCTTCAAGGGTCTGTTGACCAATTACGGTCAGAACCCGGTCGACATCCCCGAGGAATGGCTGAAAGCGGTCGCCGAGAAGTTCCTCACCCCCGAGGAGATGGAAGCGATCAAGTCGCTCGGCTCGTGGGACGAGATCATGGAGACGCTCAAAAAGCGGCTCGAGGAACAGCAGAAGCGCCACGAGGGCGGGAGCAAATGGGTCGGCACCGGCGGCACCTCGCCTTACGGCAACGATGGCTATAATCCCGAAGGCGTACGCATCGGCGGCGAAGGCAAGCACGGCCGCGCGCTCAAGGTCTGGGAAAAGCGCGAATACCAGAACCTCGACAACACCCGCGAGCTGGGCACCCGCAATATCAAGATCGCGCTGCGCCGGTTGCGGCGGTTCGCGCGCGAAGGCAGCGCCGACGAGCTCGATCTCGATGCAACAATCGAAGGCACCGCGCGGCAGGGCTGGCTCGATATCCACATGCGGCCCGAGCGGCACAATGCGGTCAAACTGCTGCTGTTTCTCGATGTCGGCGGCTCGATGGACCCGTTCATCAAACTGGTCGAAGAGCTGTTCAGCGCCGCCACCACCGAGTTCAAGAACCTTCAATTCTTCTACTTCCACAACTGCCTGTATGAAGGCGTGTGGAAAGACAACAAGCGCCGCTGGTCCGACCGCACCCAGACCTGGGACATCCTCCACAAATACGGTCACGATTACAAAGCCGTGTTCGTCGGCGATGCGGCGATGAGCCCCTATGAGATCACCCATCCGGGCGGCTCGGTCGAACATTTCAACGAGGAACCCGGGACCGAGTGGCTGCGCCGCGTTGCGCACGTTTACCCCGCGACGGTGTGGATCAACCCGGTGCCCGAGAAGCAGTGGAACTATTCGCAATCGACCAAGATGATCAAGGAACTGGTCGGCGGATCGATGTTCCCGCTGACTTTGGCGGGCCTCGACGATGCCATGCGCGAGTTGACCCGCAAGAAGCATTGATTGGTTGCCTTGCGCGGCGAGGATTAGCACATGACCGGCATGACCCAACGCCTCCCCGCACTGTTCCTCGGTCACGGCTCGCCGATGACCACCATCACCGACGTGCCTGAGCGGCGAGCTTGGCAGGCGCTGGGCAAGGTACTGCCTCGCCCCGCCGCAATCCTGGTGATCTCGGCGCATTGGGAAACCGAAGGTGCGGTCCATGTCACCGGAGGCGATTGGCCCAAGACCATCCATGACTTCCGCGGCTTTCCGCCCGAGCTGTTTGCTTTGCAGTACCCCGCCCCCGGTTCTGCCGACTTGATCGCGCGATTGGAAGGTCTGCTCGGCGCACAATTGGTTCAACCGGCGAGCGACTGGGGCTTCGATCATGGCGCCTGGGGGGTGATGCAGCCGATGTACCCTGACGCCGAGATCCCGATGGTCGAGATGAGCCTCAACCGCTCGCTCTCACCCGACCAACATCTCGAACTCGCCGCCAAGCTTGCCCGATTGCGCGACGAAGGCGTGCTGATCGTGGGGAGCGGCAATGTGGTGCACAATCTCAGCCTATGGCGCCAGTTTGCCGGAACGCGGCCCGACTGGGCAGTGGATTTCCAGGGCCGGGTCAATGCGGCGGTCATTGCCGGGGATCACGCAGCGCTGACCCAATTTGCACCGGGCGACGAGGCTGCGGCGACCGCGATCAACAGCGGCGAGCACTACCTGCCGCTGCTTTACGCTGTCGGTGCGCGGCTACCGGGCGACGAAGTCGGGGTGTTCAACGATACGATCGACGGGGCGCTGTCGATGACCTGTTACCTCATTGGCGACACGGAATTGTTGAAGTCGATCCACTAGGACTGGCCCCTCAGCGTTGGCGGCGCTAGGGCCGCAACATGGACAGCCAACTCCTGATCATCTGCCTGCTGACCGCCGGGATCAACCTGATCGGCACGCTCGCCTATGCCGCGCGGATTGCGGGGGTGCGGACCCGGCGCATTGCAATGAGCTTCGCTCTGTTCAACATCCTGGTGCTGGTCAGCCGCACCTCGAACTCATTCCTCGGCCCGTTCCTCGCCAAGCGGATCGAGACCCGCATCGCCAGCGGCGGCGGCGATGCGCTGTATGCGGATTTCCAGCTGGTGCTCCTTTCGGCCAGCCTCGCGGTCGCGGTTGGCATCCTGCTGGTCCCGACCGGACAGCGGCTGTTTGCCCGTGCAATCGGTTATTTCCAGAAGAACCGCTCGACCGCCAAGATGATCCTGCGCACTGCGACTCCCACCGGACTGCGCACCGTGCGCGAGGCTATCCAGCCACCGAGCGTGACTCACCTTAAAGGCCTGATGCTCGATCGCGGGGTCGGTTGGGGCGTGCTGATCGCCAATTGTCTGGCGCAGGCGCTGATCGTGGTCGGGGTGCTGGCCTCGCTTTACGCCGGCTATCTCAATCCCGAATTCCGGGTCACGGCATCGCAGCTATCTGCCGTGATCAACGGGTTTGCCACGATCCTGCTGTTCGCGCTGATCGATCCGCAACTCTCGGTGATGACCGACGACGTGATCGATGGGCGGGTCAGCGAAGCGGTATTTCGCCGTACGATCATTTGGATCAGCCTGAGCCGCCTGGTCGGGACGATCCTCGCGCAGGCGCTGTTCCTGCCAGCTGCAAAGCTGGTCGCCTGGATCGCCAACTACGTGTGACGGTCAAGCTCTTCGTTGAGCCGCAGGCTCGTGCGCCAGAAGAAAAATGCCGGAATCAACCCCAGCCACGCCGCCCCGAAGAGGACATAGCGCACCGAGTTGTCGCCATATTCGGGCTTGAGAAAATCCGAGACCATCCCGAAAAACAGCGGCCCAAGGCCAAGACCGATCAGATTCTGGCAAAACAGCAGCACCGCGCTCGCGATCGCCCGGGTGCGAAGTGGCACCAGGCCCTGAACGCTCGAATAGGTCGGGCCGTAGTAGAGCGAATTGAGTGCTGTCGGGATCATCAGCAGCAACAGCGACAGCCGCCAATCGGTCGCGAAATAAGCGCTGAACGCCAGCGGGACCGCAATCACCATACCGATGGCTGGCGCGGTCATCACGTGTTGTCGGTTGGTCTTGCCAAAGCGGTCCGCGAGCCATCCACCAAGCAGGGTGCCGGTTATCCCGGCCAGGCCGCCCCACAGGCCAAAATAGAAGCCTACTTCGCCGGGGCTGAGACCGTGGCTGCGCTGAAAGAAAATCGTCGTCCAAGTGCCTTTGCCGTAGCTGAGGAACGATGCCGACGATCCTGCAACCAGCAGCAGCACATAGGCGCGCGAGCGCATCACGGCGGTCAACGATTGCCGCAGCGTATCGGGCGCGGCGCCCGGTGTGGCGGCGGTGTGCAGCTTGCGATTGCCATCCTTGAGAACCAATAACACCACGAAGGCGAGTACAATGCCCGGCAATCCGACCACCATGAAGGCCTTGCGCCACCCCAGCGTGTCGGCCAGCAGGCCCCCGATCAGCAAACCCAGCAATGATCCAACCGGAATGCCCAATGCATAAAAGGCCAGCGCAGACGCGCGGCGCTCGGCCGGGACGCGGTCGGCAATCAGCGAATGGGCAGCAGGGGTGCACCCCGCCTCACCAATGCCTACCCCCATCCGCGCGAACAGCAATTGCACGAAGTTCTGCGCCAGTCCGCAGACCGCCGTCATCGCGGACCAGATCACCAGCGCGCCGGCGATCAGCTTGCCGCGATGGGTCGTGGCCTTGTCGGCGTAGCGTGCGATCGGAAGGCCCAGCACGGTATAGAACAGCGCAAACGCGATCCCGGTCATCAGCCCGATCTGCGTGTCGCTGAGACGGAGCTCGCGGCTGATCGGCTCGGCCAGGATATTCACGATCTGGCGGTCGATGAAGTTGAAGATGTAGACGATCAGCAGCAGCCAGAGCATGACCCGGGTAGAGCCATTTGGCCCAGTCGCATCGCTCGCTACGCCCATCGTTCTACCTCGCCCTAATAGACGAGAAACGCTCGCCTTTGTTCTATCCATGCAGCTTCGTCCGTGCGGGCAAGTTCGTCAAGCTCGCTTGCCGTGGCAGAGTCATCATCGACCCATTCGCGCAGACCCGGCCCGCCGTTGATCACGTCGATGGCCAGCCGTTCGAACTCGTATTCATACGGGAAATCCCGCCACAGGGCATAGTGCGGATGCAAGTTGCGGATCGCCTTGAAGGCCAGCGCCTGCATCCGCCAGGGCTTGAACGCGTGGTGATCGTAGAACGGTCCCTCGGCGTGGATCATCAGCCCGCTGCACAGTTCGCCGGCGTGCTTGTGGAATGTCGGGGTGAACCAGCATTCGCGCAAAGCCGCGCCCGCCAGCCAGTCGGGCGCCAGCCTGCGCATCTCGCTCAGCACCGCCCTGCAATCGAGATCGGGCGCGCCGAACAGCACTTCCAAGGGCCGGGTCGTGCCTCGCCCTTCGCTCAGGTTCGCGCCCTCCAGCATCACCGTCCCGGCATAGGCGCGCGCCATATTGACGTTGGCGGCGTTGGGGCTGGGGTTGATCCAGATTCGGCTCTCGGGCCAGCCAAAGCCCGGGCCTTCGGGCTGCCAGCCCTCCATTCCGATCACCCGGTAATCGACATCGAGCTTGAAGTGATCGATGAACCACTGGCCCATCTCGCCCATGGTCAGCCCATGCCGCATCGGCATTGGCCCGGCGCCGACAAAGCTCTCGTGGCCGGGCAGCAAGGTCAGGCCTTCGATGGGTCGTCCGGCAGGATTGGGCCGGTCGAGCACCCACACCGCCTTGCCGGTGCCCGATGCGGCCTCGAGCAGATAAAGCAGCGTGGTAACGAAAGTATAGATCCGGCAGCCGAGGTCCTGCAGGTCGAACAGGAACACGTCGGCAGTGCTCATCATCTGGCCGTTTGGACGGCGAACCTCGCCGTAGAGGCTGAAAATCGGGATGTTGTAGTGCGGATCGAGTTCATCGGGCGTCTCGACCATGTTGTCCTGCTTGTCGCCCTTAAGCCCGTGCTGCGGGCCGAAGGCGGAGCTGACGTTAACTCCCGCCGCAATCAGCGCATCGAGCGAATGGGTGAGATCGGCGGTGACCGAAGCCGGATGGGCGATCAGCGCGACGCGCTTGCCTTCAAGTGGTGCTCGCAGTGCGGGGTCAGCCAGCAGGCGATCAATACCGAATTTCATGACTTATGAGGTGCCGGAAGCGTGGCGGCGAAGCAAGTGGGATGGTGGAAATCGGGTTGGCCTGGCGGGTGAGCGAGAGCCCAGTAGCTTTTGGTGCCGCCGGTTTCCTCGATGACTG
>JARXKR010000103.1 GCA_030271565.1 Pseudomonadota bacterium | reverse complement strand
GACCGCGCCAGCACCACCACTGTGGCCGCGCTGCGCACCGCGGTGACCGTGGCGCAGGCGATGACCAACCAGCGGCTGGTGCTCGAACAGGTCACCGCGCTCAATTCGACCACCGCCGGGATCATCGATTCGACCAGCACGCTGCTGCGCGACCAAACCGGCAAGATCCACCAGCAAGCGGCCAGCTCGACGATCCCGGTCGAGGTGCTGCAGCGCGCGTTCCAGAACATCTACGACACGATGGACAACATCGACACGTTCAAGGTGAAGGCGCTCGAAAGCATGAAGCAGACCGTCACCACGCTGACCGCCGAGGTCGAGAAGTCGCGCGGCTACATCGCGCGGGCCGAGGGTTCGAACCAGGCCAAGCTGGCGCACGATGCCCCCAGCGTGCTCAGTTTGGAGGGGTAATTGGCGATGGCGTTTCTTCGAGCCTCTCCATTTTTGGCGACTGCCACAAATGGGGAGGTGGCAGCGGCTTTAGCCGCTGACGGAGGGGTATCGACGCCCGCTCCGACACCCCTCCGTCTCGCCTTCGGCGATCCACCTCCCCATTTGCCCCTTCGACAGGCTCAGGGGAAAATGGAGAGGACCTGATGGCCGACGAGACGCGCAACGCAGACCTGATCATTCGCGAGGCGCGGAGCTCGCTGGTCAATAACCGTGACTATGGCGGACGGCGGCGGCCGGTGCCGCAGGGTGCGCGCCAGATCAGGCGCGGGCATTTCGGGCGCAAGCTGCGCAACGTAGCATTTGCCGTTGCCGGGATCTGGCTTGGCCTCTCGATCATCGGCGGGATCATCAGCGGGATCGGCTTTACCGGACTTGCCATCGGCGCAGCGGCGACGGTCGCGGCGGTGTGGTTCCTCGGGCAGTATCCCAAGCTCAAAGTGCCGAGCCGGGCTGATCTCAATCCCAACACGAGCGACGTCAAGGCGCTGGTCGGGCGCACCGAGCTGTGGCTCGAAAGCCAGCGCCGCGCACTGCCCGCGCCGGCAGTCAAGCTGGTCGATACGATCGGGCTGCAGCTCGATTCGCTTGGCGAGCAGCTGGTCGGGCTCGATCAGGCCAGCCCGCAGGCCGCCGAAGTGCGCAAACTGGTGGGTGAACACCTGCCCGACATGATCGACGGTTACCGCAAGATCCCCGATCACTTGCGCTATGAAGCGCGCGCCGGAACCACCCCTGAAAAGCAGTTCCTCGATGGCTTGCAGACGATCAGCAGCGAGATTGACAGCGTAACCCGGCAACTGGCAGCGGGCGCGCTCGATAACCTCGCGATCAAGACCCGCTACCTTGAATACAAATACGGCGACGCCGCGCACGAAGAAACGCCCGCCTGATGCGCGTCCCCATCCCGCACAGCTTGGGCAAGGACGAAGCCCGCCGCCGGCTCAAGGCGCGCAGCGGTGACCTTGCGGGCATGATGCCCGGCGGCATGGCCGATGTGGTTGTGACATGGCCCGATCAGGACCGCATGAACCTCGCGGTCACCGCGATGGGCAGCAGCGTCAACGCTGCGGTCGAAATTGGCGACAATGCCGTAACGGTGATTGTCGATTTGCCCATGGCGCTCAAATTCTTCGAACCGCTGATCCGCGGCGCGGTCGAGAAGAATGGGCTGAAGCTGCTCAAGTAGCGGCTAAAGGTCGCGTTCCAGCTCCTGACATCGCACGCGAGGCCCCGAGGCGAGCGCGAGCTGGATGGTTTGCGCGATCATGGCGGTGCAAATAAGGGCGGGAAGACCTATGGCAAGCACGGAACGCATTGCGGATTGAAGGATTTGGATAGCATGACCAGCCAACGCACAAAACTCGCCGCAGCCATGCTGCTCGCCTCCGCACTGGCAGTGGGCGGTTGCACCAGCCTTTTGTCCAAACACGCGGTCGGCAATACTGCCGTGCCGCAGCCGGCCAAGCCGGTCGAACTGTCCCGCTACCTTGGCCACTGGTACGAACTTGCGCGCTACGAGCAGGGTTTCCAGAAGGACTGCGACGGGGTGACCGCCGACTATGCACTGCGCGAAGACGGCAAGGTTGAGGTGATCAACACCTGCCGCAAACCCGACGGCTCGATCAAGCGGGCCACCGGCAAGGCCAAGGTGGTCGACACCGCCACCGGAGCGAAACTTAAAGTCAGTTTCTTCGGCCCGTTTTACGGCGATTACTGGGTGCTCGACCATGCCGACGACTATTCGTGGTCGATTGTTGGCGAAGGCTCGGGCCGCTATCTGTGGTTGCTGTCACGCGACGCCAACCCGGGTCCGGTCAAATTGGAAGCATTGGTCGAACGAGCCAAGGCCATGGGTTACGATACCTCGATGTTGCGGATTACGCGGCAGCCGTAAGCTATCGCCCGCTCGCCAGCAGCACATCGACCACGCCGGGATCGGCGAGCGTGCTGGTGTCGCCCAGGTTCGAGACGTCGCCCTCGGCGATCTTGCGCAATATCCGCCGCATGATCTTGCCGCTGCGAGTTTTGGGCAGGCCCGGGGCGAAGTGGATCACGTCGGGCGTCGCGATCGGGCCGATTTCCTTGCGCACCCATTTGACCAGTTCGGCGCGCACTGCATCGTTCGGGTCTTCGCCGGCGTTGAGCGTGACATAGGCGTAGATGCCCTGCCCCTTGATCTCATGCGGGAAGCCGACCACGGCAGCTTCTGCCACTTGGGCGTGCGAGACCAGCGCGCTTTCAACTTCGGCGGTGCCCATGCGGTGACCGGAAACGTTGATCACGTCGTCGACCCGGCCGGTGATCCAGTAGTAGCCGTCGGCGTCGCGCTTGCAGCCATCGCCGGTGAAATACTTGCCCGGGTAGGTGGTGAAATAGGTCTGGAAGAAGCGTTCGTGATCGCCCCACACGGTGCGCATCTGCCCCGGCCAGCTTTGCGTGATGCACAGGTTGCCCTCGGCCGCGCCTTCAAGCACCGCGCCCTCGGCATCGACGATCTGCGGCACTACGCCGAACATCGGGAAACTCGCCGCACCGGGTTTCAAGGCATGCGCGCCGGGTAGCGGGGTCATCATGCAGGCGCCGGTCTCGGTCTGCCAATAAGTATCGACGATCGGGCAGCGGCCATCGCCGACCACGCGCCAATACCATTCCCACGCCTCGGGATTGATCGGTTCGCCGACCGAGCCGAGCAAGCGCAAGCTCTTGCGGCTGGTCGCGGTAACCCAGCTATCACCTTCGCGCATCAACGCCCGCAGCGCGGTCGGCGCGCCGTAGAATATCTCCACCTGATGACGGTCGACGATCTCCCAGAAGCGGCTGTGTGTGGGGTAATTGGGCACGCCTTCGAACATCAGCGTGGTCGCGCCGTTCGCCAAGGGCCCATAGACGACATAGCTGTGCCCGGTGACCCAGCCGACGTCTGCAGCGCACCAGTAGATCTCGCCGGGGCGGTAATCGAACACGTAGTGGTGGGTCATCGCCGCCCAGGTCAGATAGCCGCCGGTGGTGTGCAGCACGCCCTTGGGCTGGCCGGTGCTGCCCGAGGTATAGAGGATGAACAGGGGGTCCTCGGCGCCCATTTCCTCGGGGGCGCAGTCGGGCGAGACGGCATCGCGCAATTTGTGCCACCAGTGGTCGCGGCCATCGACGAAGCCACTGTCGTTGCCGACATGGCGCACTACCAGCACCGCATCGACCGAAGGGCATTGTTCGAGCGCGGCATCGACATTGGCCTTGAGCGGGACCAGCTTGCCCCCGCGCATGCCGCCGTCTGCGGTGATCACCAGGTTCGAATCGCAATCCTGAATCCGCCCGGCGAGCGCTTCGGGGCTGAAGCCGCCGAACACGATCGAATGGATCGCGCCGATCCGGGTGCAGGCGAGCATCGCCATTGCCGCCTCGGGGATCATCGGCAGGTAGATAGTGATCCGGTCGCCGCGCTTGGCGCCCAGCGCTTTGAGCGCATTGGCCATCCGGCAGACTTCGCCGTGCAGCTCGCGGTAAGTCAACTTGCGTTGCTGCTCAGCATCGTCGCCTTCCCAGATGATCGCGACCTGATCGCCGCGCTCCGCCAGGTGCCGGTCGAGGCAATTGGCCGAAACATTGAGCGTGCCGTCGGAGAACCATTCGATCCCGAAATCGGCCTCATCGAACGAGCATTGGCCGAGCTTGGTCCACGGCTTGATCCAGTCGATCCGGGCGCTTTCCTCGCGCCAGAACGCCTCGGGTTGTTCCAGCGCGGCGGTGTACTTTTCGGCATAACCAGCCGCATCGACATAGGCGCGCGCGGCCCATTCGGGCGGGACGAGGTGCGTGGTGGCCATGGGGTACTCTCCGGATCAGGATGCTTATCGCGGTTATGGACGCCAGAAACCACGCGTCAATAATACCATGCCTGCTTCCAGCCGTAGACCGAACTGACCGGCTTGCCGCTGGCATCGGTCGCGGGCTTGAAGCGGAACCGGGTCAGCGCGAGCTGGCAAGTGATCGCATTGGCCTGCGCGTCCCGGCTGGGCCGCGCAACGCGGCAGCCGGTCGGGCGGCCATCGGTGCCGACGGTGATCGCGATGATCACGTAATCGCCGATGCGCAAATCGCGGCTGGGAATCGGATAATCGCGCGCCGAGTTTATATCGCCCGCAGTCTTGACCGCCTTGGTCACCGCCCCGCCGCCTTGCCCGCCCCCGCCGTTGCCGCTGCCGGGGCCATTGCCCGGGCCGCCCGCGCCGGTGCCGTTGCCCTGGGTGCCCGCGCCCGAGGTGTTGGCGCTGCCGCTGCTCGAGGCGCGCGGGGCGGGAACCGTGGAAATCGGCTGCTTGACCGGCGGCGCGGTCGCCTCGCGCGGGACCGCTTTCTTACCCTCCTCGCCGCTTTTTCCTGCGGGTTCAGGCGCTTTGGGCGGGGGCGGCATTGGCGGAGTGGTGACGGTGACCGAGAATGTATTGAGCACCGTATCGACCACCTTCGCCGCGAAATCGGGCGTGAAGACGCGGATCAAGGCGGCGGCCAGCAGTGCCATCAACAGGGTCACCAGCACCGCCACGCCGACCTTGGTCCGGCGCGGCGGCGACAGGTCGAGATCGCCTTCAAAGGTGAGCGGTTCGTGCATCGTGCGGTACTATGCCATCTGGCGCTTTGCCTCGCAATTGCGGCCTATCCATCCACAACAAGCCCGGCCAGTGCGGTTTTCATGGCGACTTGTGCGGGCTAGGAAGCCGCGATGGAATGTGCTTCGCCTTTTTCCGCGATCACCCGCCGCCGCGCGCTGCAGGGGCTGGGCATCGCGGCGATCGCGCTGACGCTGGGCGGCTGCGGTGAAAAGGATGCGCTCCGTTTCGCCAACCTCGAAAACTACCTGGGCGAGACCACGCTCGACGATTTCCGCGATGCCACCGGGATCGACGTCTCTCAGAGCGTGATCGCGAGCGAGGATGCGCTGTTTAAGCAATTGCGCGAGGGGACCAGCGTGCCCGACGTGCTGATGGCTTCGAACCGGATGGTCGAGCGGCTGGTCGAGGCGCATCTGCTCGCCCCGCTCAGTCACGCGCGGTTGCCTGACTTGCACAACCTCGATCCGCGTTTCGCCGATCCGCCGTACGATCGGGGGCTGACCTATTCGGTGCCCTATACCTGGCAGGTCTACGGGATCGGCTACCGCAAGTCGAAAGTCCCGGTGCCGCCCAAGGGCTGGCAAGACTTGTTCGACAACCCCGCCTTCGCCGGACGCTATGCCCTACCCGCCGATGCGCCCGAACTCTACGGGATCGTCGCGCGCACGCTCGGCAAGGGCCCGGGCGATATCGACCTCGGCGATGTACCGCTACTGACCAAATTGCTGCAGGAGCAGCTGCCCCGGATCAAGGGCTTCCATGACGATGACGGTCAGGACCTGTTGCTGAACAAGCAGGTCGACCTGGTCGCCGAATTCAACGGCGATGTTGCGCAAGTCATGCTCGAAGATAACGACCTGGCCTTCGTCATGCCGATCGAGGGGAGCGAGCTGACTTGCGACGGGCTGTGCGTCCCCGCGCATGCCGACAACGCCGGCAATGCGCACCAGTTCATCGACTACCTGCTGCAAAGCCAGGCCGGAATGCGGGTGCTGCACACGATCCTTTATCCCACCCCGAACCTCGCCGCGAAAGCGATGATGCCGCAGGATTACCAGACCAGCGGGGTGCTGTTCCCGCCGCCCGAGCTGATCGCCAAGAGCGCTTTCGCCCGCTGGAACCCGCCGCTCGACAATGCCATCAAGGCGGCGGCGGAACCGCTTACCAGTCGCGGTAAAGTGCCGGATAGGTCGCCTTCAGCTTCTTGATTCGCGGAACGTCCCAGCGCTGGATGTAGGGGTGCGTCGGGTTTTTGCGCATAAAGTCCTGGTGATAGGTCTCGGCTGGATAGAACGCCCCGCTCTCGATCCGCGTTGCAACCCGGCCCTTGAGCGGCGCGCGGCTGTTGAGGTCCTTGATGTAGGCCGCAACGAATGCCTTCTGCGCCGGACTTTGCGGGAACACCGCGCTGCGATAGCTCGGGCCGGTGTCGGGGTACTGGCCGTTCACCTGGGTCGAGTCGTGCGCCACCACGAAATAGACTTGCATGATCTGACCGAGCGAGATCTTGCTGGGATCGAAAGTCAGGCGGATCGCTTCGGCATGGCCGGTGCGTTCGGTGCTGACGCTGTCGTAGGTCGCATCGCCGGCGCTGCCCCCGGCGTAGCCCGAAACCACGCTGGTCACGCCCTTCACATGCTCGAACGTGCCTTCCATCCCCCAGAAGCACCCGCCAGCCAGGACGATGGTTTCGCTGCTTGCGGGCGCTGCCGGGGCAGCCATCGGGGCGGCAAAAGCGAGGGCGGCACTGGCGGCGAGGATCGACTGTTTGAACATTAGAAAAACTCCTTCGCCCCAGATACGTTCAAGTTCCGCAAAAGGTTACGTGATGCGGCGATCCGGATGCCGGAATCGCTGAAAACTCCTCCCAGCCGGACTGCGCGACGAATGGTTGGCTGACTGCTGCGAGCATGCCGGTAAACGGCGCAAGGTCGCCCGCCTCGGCGGAGCTAAGCGCGGCATCAAGCCGATGGTTGCGCGGGATGTAGAGCGGGTTGACCGCATCCATGGCCGCTGCCCGCATTGCGGGAACCGCTGGCTCAAGCGCCAGCCGCTCTTGCCAGCGCGCGTGCCATGTTTTCAGTTTGTCCGGCTCTAGCAGCTGTGCGGCGAACGCGCCGAACCCGTCCGTCAGGCTCGCCGCCAGCGACCGAAACAGCATCGTGAAATCGGCCTGCTGGCCTTCGAGCAACGCGATGAATTCTTGCGCCAGCCCATGATCGTCATCGTGCTGGGTGGTCAGACCCAGCTTGGCCCGCATTTCGCGCAGCCAGTGCGCGCGGTAGCGCAGCGGCCAGTCTTCGAGCAGCAGCCGCGTGGCCTCGGCGTCGGCTTCATCCACTGCCACAATGGATTCGATCAGCGCGGAGGCGAGCTGGTAGAGGTTCCAGCGGCACACCGCAGGCTGCTGGCCATAGGCATAGCGGCCGTTCTGGTCGATCGAACTGAACACCTCACCCGCCGAATAGGTATCGAGGAACGCGCAGGGGCCGTAATCGATCGTCTCGCCCGAGATCGTGACATTGTCGGTGTTCATAACCCCATGCACGAAGCCCAGCGCCATCCATTTCGCGACCAGCCGCGCCTGCGCTTCGGCCACCGCTTCGAGCAGCGCGAGCGGACGATTGTGCGCGGCCAGTAGCGCCGGATAGTGCCGCGCGAGCGCGTAGTCACACAATCGCTCGACCGCTTCACGCCCCTGGTGCGCGGCCGCGAATTCGAAGCTACCGATCCGAAGGTGGCTCGCCGCGACACGGGTGAGCACTGCGGCGGGATGCGGTTGCTCGCGCCAGATGCCGCTGCCGGTGGTTACCACCGCCAGGCTCCGCGTGGTCGGCACGCCCAGCGCCGCCATTGCCTCGGACACGATGTACTCGCGCAAGGCCGGGCCGAGCGCGCACATCCCGTCGCCGCCGCGCGAATAGGGCGTGCGGCCCGAGCC
>JARXKR010000102.1:5284-8079 GCA_030271565.1 Pseudomonadota bacterium | reverse complement strand
GAGCACATCATTCGTAATGATGGGGTCACAGGTTCGAATCCTGTAAGCGGCACCATATTTTTTCAGCATGATCGCATTCAGGCTTGAACTGCATCCGCAACGCTATCGAGGCGTTGGCGCGGCGCGGCTGGCATTGATTTCGCACGCTTTACCCCGGCAGGCCGGTGCCGGGCCAGCGGCAAGAAGCTGCCGGTTTGCGCGCTTGTCCTAAGCCGGGATTAACCTTCCCCGGTGACCCGCCATTGAGGTTAGCATGTCATTTAGCAACCCGACGAAATTCGGGAGGCCGATGAAATGAAGCTTATCAAACCAGTTGTTGCGGTCGCCGTGCTGTGCGCTTCCGCTCTGCCAGCGGGCGCATTTGCCCCCTCGGTCAATGTCGGCGGGGCGCAGTTCACGATCGGGCTTGTCGGTTATGTGCCGGTGATTTGCCGCGCCAATGTCGATGCCAGCGCGGTTGCGCCGGTCGCCGGCACCACCTCGCTCGGCATGCTCAAGGAATTCTGCAACAGCCCGAGCGGCTACCGCGTGGTCGCCGACTATTCGCCCGAGCTGGCTTCGGCCGCTCTGGTGGTCGACGGAGTGCCGGTGGCGCTGTCGGCCGAAGGTTCGACCGTGGTCAGCCAGTCGGACAGCGCGAAGATCGCCGATCACAGCCTGGCGCTGGAACTGCCCAAGGACGGCCAGACAGGCACCATCAGCTTCCGCATCGAACCGCGCTAAGCCTTCTATTCTTGACCAACGATCAACGGCCCGCTGCCTTTGTGGAAGCGGGCCGTTGGCGTGTTCAATCTAAGCGGCCTTGACTGCCAATCAGAGCGTGGCGCAGGCAGATGTCCCGGGATCGCTGTAGATCAGCGGGGTCACGGTCACGGTCAGGATGTCCAGGTAGGTCGGCGATGGGTTCTTGCCCGATCCGCCTTCCTGGAGAGTGGCCACGATCGGCAAGTGATTGCCCAACGCTGTTAGCGAGGCGCGCACGCAGCTCTTGGTTATGGTAACCGCAGTGGGTGCGCCGCTGGTGCTGTCTTTATTGTCCCCGAGGAAGTGCAGACTGTACCTGATCTCGTCTGCAGCGGTCCCGCCTGGCTTCTTGAGCTTGTAGCCGTTCTGCGACGCCAAGGTCACCGAATATGCGCCCGAGCTTTGCACGAACACATAATTGCTCAGGCTGGTCTTCTGCGGAGTGCCGACAAGCGAGGCGGTGGTCACATTGCCAATCTCGCCAAAATCCAGAGCGGTCCCGGCAAAGAAGGTGCGTAGCGCGCTGAGCACGGTGACCGGGAACACCACAGCGTTGGGGAGCGAGCCGGTCTGCTGGGTGCCCGGCCCACCACCAGTCGTCGAGCAGGCGAAGATTGCATCGAAAGCCAGACTGGTGGAAGCGTTCAGATTGAGATTCGCCGGAAAGACAACATCGAACACTACCTGCGCGCTATCCGATGCGGCGTTGTTTCCGGTGAACGACATCTTGAGGAAATTGTTCGGCGAAACCGGATTGAGCGATGTGGGTCCCACGGTCGGAACCGGGCCCGGATTGTCATAGAAGATATTCTGATTGAACCCGACCACGGAGCCCACGATCACTGCTGAACGCGGGATGATCTGAATCCCGTTGGCGCTCGAATTCTGGCTTCGCAGATAGAAATTGACGATGTCGGTTTTCTGTCCGCCGGCACCGTTTACGCGGGTCAGATTGAGCGTGATCGTGGTCGAAGCCAGTCCGCTTGGGTTGAACGGGTCGTAGACCGCCGGTGCGGCGCTCGAGCTGCCGCTAATTCCGCAGGTCAAAGCCTGCGCGAAAGCCGGACTGGTCCAGCCCAGCATGGCCGCCATCAGGGCGAACAGCATGGCCTTCAAAGTTGTGGTTCTGGACATCTTCAAGGTTCCTTCACCGGGGTGATGTCGCCCAGGCGTACAACGCCGTCGGCATCAGCCGGAATGGTTATAACATAAACCGAATTCTTGGTGTCGAGCATTTCCAGCCGCCACTGTCCCGGAGCGAGACCGGTGGCGCCGAAACGGCCCTGACGATTGGTGAACAAAGTGACCGCCGGGCGTTCCGGATGCGCCAGTTCGGTCGCCTTGCCCGAAACCAGTGAAACCGGCTGACCATCGATGTCGAGCATCGTGCCGAGCGCGGTCAGGTGATAGTCCGAGCCGACTTCGAGGACGTAGCCGCTGCGGTACGGCGGGAACAGTTTGAACGAGCCCTGGCCGACATCGACCCCGGGCTTGGCGCCTTCGACATCGACCGTGATGACGCGCTGCGAATAGGAAGACAGACTGGGCATGGTCGCCACCCCGAGCGCGCCGGAACTGGCGGTATAGCCGAAGCTCGAAGGATCGACGATCACGCTGTCGACCTTGAGGCTGTGGTGCGGCTTGACGATCGCGAAGCTGTCGTAGATCGGCCGCCCGATCGAGACTTCGCCGCCGGCCACCGCGAACGAGGTTCCGAAACGGAAGCTGGTGCGCTGGCTGGTGCTCTGGCTGAGATCGTTGGTGAAGGTGCCGAAGTGGCTCAGCCCGAGCTCGGCCCGGTTGCCGAAGTAGCTCGCGTTAAGCGAGACGTTCGAGCCGAAGTCCGAGCGTTCGAGATCGGCGGTAACATTGTAGCTGCCGACGCCGCTGCCATGCAGAGTCTGGTACGACAGGCGCGCGCGGTTGTCGCGGGTATCGTATTCACCGCGGACGCTGGAATTGCGCCCGACCCGGACGGTCAGGGTGAGGAAGCCGCTGAACTGGTGCCCGCCGGCATCTTCGGTGTAACGCGCTTCGGCGGTCAGGCTGGC
>JARXKR010000102.1:0-5184 GCA_030271565.1 Pseudomonadota bacterium | reverse complement strand
GCGTTGGCACCCATGTAGACTTCGGAGCTGAACGCATGGGTATACCCGCCGCCCAGTTCGTATTCGTACTGGTTGTCGGCGAGCAGGAAGGTAATCGGCGCAAACCGCCGGCTGCGATGCTCGGCGAACAGATTGAAACTGTCCGAAGTGCCGTTGGCATGCTGGATCAGCCGCTGGAAGGTAGCCTGCAGGGCAAAGCCATCGCCGTAGCCGACGGTATGGCTGAACGCGGCCTGGGTCCCGATCGTGCCGAAATCGGTGCCGAACACCGCTTCGAGCCCGCCCATCTGGATCTGGTCGTCAGCCTGGAAGTTGGCGCCGAGGGTAACCCGGTCGCTGATCCCGCGGCGGTAGAAGCCCGACGCTGCCCACTGGTCCGAATAGACCGGGCCATGCGCCCCGAGCGGCGCCTTGACCCCGGCGTAGAAGCCGAATTCGCTGAGCCCCTTGGCCAGCTGGGTCTGGTCGAGGAACAGGTTGAACCGCAGCACTTCGCTGCGCCCGGTATCGTCGAGCACATTGAGGCGGATATCGTTGCCGCCCTGCGCAAACGGGAAGTCCCGCAGGTTGTAGTTGCCCGGGCCGAGCTGGAGGCGGCGGACCTGCTGGCCGTTGACCAGCACTTCCACCGTCGAATTACGGCTGAGGGTAAAGGTGCGGTCGCCGCGCGGACGAATGATCTGCTGCGGGTTGAGCACCGAGTACGAGCGGAAGATCGAGATGCCGGCGATGTCGGGTGCCGACTGGAAGCCGCGCCCCTGGGTGTCGAGATCGCCCACCGTGAAGCGCATCAGGTCCGAGATATCGTCATAGACTAGTCGGCTGCCGAGCCGCTGGAAATCGACCCCGTCGCTGCCCGGCGACCAGATCGCGTCGGTTTCGATCACCGGGCCGCCCAGCCGCATCGCCCCGTTGAGCAGGAACACCGGCGCGGCGAACCCGTTTTGGCCACCGTCTTCGTAGAGATCGACCGAGCCGCGAACATTGAGGTAGGCGCTGAAATCGGTCGGGCGCACGAAAGTGCCGATCGACTGCTGGTCGAGCGCGGAGACCGAGAGGCTGCGCGAAGCACGTTTCTCGACCGGGATCTCGAACCGCAGTTCGAGCGTTTGCGGATCGTAGGTGACGTTGATCCCGACGCTTGAGAAGTCCTGCGGACCCACCGAATTCTTGCCGGCGAGGTTGGCGCGCAGCGCGGTCATCACATCGGGCGCGAGTACCGGCTCGAGCACCTGGAGGGTGCGGTCGGTGGGGAAGCTGAGCGTGTCGTCGGCACCGATCGTCAGCGGAATGTCGCCAAGGTAAGCCGGGCCGTCCTTGGCCGGAACCGTCAGGACGATCGTCCGCCCGGTCGGATTGAGCCGTTCCTGCCGCGCGGCGGGTGCCTGCGGGGCCTGATCGTCGGCAGCGCTGCCCGACGTCGCCGCCAATGCCGGCGAGGCCATCACGGCCAAGCTGGCCCCGACCATCAGGCTGAAATGTTTTCCCCCATTGCCCATGGTCAGTTGTCGAGCGCGAAGCTCGCCTCCACCGTGCCTTCTGCGCTAGGCAGCACGAGCGGCACCGCCACGCGCCGGGTCTGGCCGCCGCCGATCAGGCCGAAACCCATGGTCTGCTGGATTTCCGCACCCGACAGGGTCTTGCTGAAAATAAGTCCGCCCGACTTGTCCTTCTCGGTAACATGCAGGTGGCCGTTGGAAAGATAGCCGTGGGCTGACGATGCGTTGACGATCGTCACCGTCGGATAAGGCTTGCCGTCCTTGCCCAGCGTGACTTCGGCCCCTTGCGCCGAAATCTTTGGCTTCACACCGAGCGGGCCGACGCTGATCAGCACCTGGAAATTGTACAGGATCTGGATCGCCGACTGGCCTTCGGGCAGCTTGATCGGGAGCTGCGCGACAGTGACGTAATAGTGCTTGCTCTTGGCCAAGGCCGGATCGCCGACATACTGGACGCGGAAAGTCTGGGTCTGGCCCGGGGCGATGATCGTCTGCGGCGGGAAGACCAGCAGGTCACCCGGGTCCTTGCCGGTCTGCTTGACCCCGTCGGTGCCAAGCTCGAGTTCCTGCACGGTCAGCTCGACCGGGAGCGGGGTGGCGAAGGTGTTTTCGACGGTGATCGTCTGCGACATCTGCCGGCCGGCGGTCTGGAGATCGATAACCACCGGCTGCACTGTCATGGCCTGCGCCGCCTGGTACGGCGCAATGGCCGCACAAAACATGGTTAACGCGTGCTTATAGTTGACCTTCACAAATATTCTCCTCCCGCACGGCGGGTCATTCAGTTGCTGGGCCGGATCTCGACCACGACAGCATCGGTATAGGTCCCCGCGACCAACGGCTGGGTCCCGCGCGGTACCGTGATGTCGACGATAAGGTCGCCTTTGGCCGGCTGATTGTACGAAATCGCCGCGCCCGAGCTCTGCGTGCCGAGCTGAACCGACTGGGCCTGCCACTGCAGGCCGACATCGTAAGTCTGCATTTCGCTGAACCCGCCGCTGCCGCTGCGTGCGGCATTGGCGCCGAGCCGGACCAGCGCGCCGTTATAGCTGCGCACCGTGATCAGGTGCGAGGTGTTGCACACCACCGGCACCGCCAGTTCGATCGAGCTCCCGCGCGTCGCTGCGGTTGATTCGTCGACCAGGTTGGGGAACACCACCACCCCGCCGGTCGGGCCGTTGTCCTGATAAATCGTGCCGACCTGCTTGCTGGCGCGCGCCGAATCGGCGACGCAGCCAGCGGGGGCATCGCCGTGCATCTCGATCCGCTTGCTGGCGCGGTTGAGTTCCTGCGCCGAGGCAGCGGAAGCACCGAAGGCAAGGGCCAGCGAAGCGGCGACGATCATGGATGTGGACGCGCGCATCAGCGGGGCTCCAGGTAAATGCGAACCGTGTCGACGTAAGCGCCGGCAATCAGCGGAGCACGGGTTTCAACGTTCGAAGCGCCGTCTTCGATCTGGATGCGCAGCCGGAATTCACCCGCGACGGCATCGTTGACCGCGACGAGCTGCTGGGTCGGGTTGCGAATTTTGGCGTTGGCATCGAACTGGGCATCGACCGGGCCCCAGTTGATCCGCGCCGAATAGGGCACCGCGAAGGCAAACCCTTCAGGGCGGCCGCTGACCCGCTGGTCGACCGGCCACAGCCCGTTGTTCTGCGATTCGATCCGGACTTCGTGCGGGAAGTTGCACACCGCATCGAACCCGATCGTAATGCTCGCGGCGCGCACCTGCAGCGTTGCCGGATCGGTGAACTCGATGATCCGCAGCGTGTCGCCATCAAGCCCGGCGAAGTTGTTGAGGCTGCCGGGAGCGATCTTGCCTTCGCCCATCGCGCAGGTCCGCGGGACCGAACCGGTCACCGGCAGGGTGCGCACGGCGATGCTCGTCGCGTTGCCAGAGGTTTCGGCTGCCAGCGCCGGGGTGGTCCCGGCGAGCGCGGCGAGGATGAAGAGCGAGATCGTGCGCATGTCAGTTCACCGCCGCTAGGGTTACGGTCACCAGGCCGCGATAATTGTCATCGGCGACAAGCCGCAGATTGCTGCCGCCGCTGGTGGCAAAGCCCGAGATCGCCACGGTGATATCGCCGGTGAAGGCGCTGGCGCGGGTCTGGGTGGCGGCGCTGTTGGTGGCGGTCGCCGTGCTGTAGCTCGCCGGGCTGGTGGTCCAGCCGGTGGCGATCGCGGTATAGTCGACCTGGCGCGAGAACCCGGAGGGCGGGGCAACGGTCGAATTTTGCGCGGCGAGCGGGGTAGCGACCACGGTGATGGTGCTGCGTCCGGTGCAGAACGAACCCACCAGGATCTGCGCGGGCGCCGACAGGTCGGTGCGCAGCTGGCCGGTGGTGGCATCGATCAGCACCCCGAGGTCGTAGTTGCCGTTACCGGTCAGCGTGCCGCCAAAGCACATCGCCGGCGCGGTGCCGACCACCCCGACATTCTTGGTGCTGGTGTTGCTGGTCTGCGCCGGTGCGACAGATGGCACGGCAGCGATCAGGACCGGAGCGAGAAGGAGGAGTTTGCGCATCGCTGGTCGCCTCAATCCGCGAACGCTGCCGGACCCAAGGTCACGACCACGTTTCCGCTGTAATTGCCCGCGACCAGGATGAGGTCGCCCGGCGTGGTGAAATTGGACAAGGTCACCGCGATATCGGCGATCTTGGGCAGCGGCTGCGTCGCGCCGGTGCCGCTCGCGCTGGGCGAGGTGCCGTCGCGCAGTGCCGCGCTGGTCGCAGCGGCGGTGCCGGTCGCCCAGCCGCTCGCAGTCGCGGTGTAGTTGACTGCGCGGGTGAAGCCGGGCTGCGGCGCGGTGGCGTCGCTCGAGGTGAGCGCGGTGGTCGTCACCCGGACCACCGAACCGGCGAAATTGCAGAAGCTGGCCGGCAGGGTAATCGTGCGCGGCGCAATCGTATCGATCTTGCCGGTGCGCGGCCCCGAACTGGCGGAGATCTGGCCGAGATTGACCAGCGCCGGATTGGGATCGCCCAGAATGCAGACCGAACGGACTTGGCCGCCGATCGCGACGGAGCCGGTGGCGGTGTTGCTCTGCGCCATTGCGGGCGCGGCGGTGAGCATCAGTGCCAGGGCGGAAAGGCCGACGGTCTGCTTCATGGGACTACCTGTTTCCAATTTCCTGCGGTTACAACAGAGGGGGCGCAACTGTTGGGGTCAGTGTGACGACGACATTGCCGGTGTAGCCGCCGGCCACCATCAGCCCATTGTTGGGCGATGAAGCTGACGAAAGCGTCACCACGATGTTGCCGGTGAACAGCCCGACCGTCGACGGGGTGCCAGCACCAGCCACAGTGCTGGAGTCCGATGCGCTCGCCGCGTTCGCCACCGCAGTCGCGGTATAGTCCACCCGGTTATCGAAGCCCGTTGGGGCTGCGGTGCCGGTGGTCAGCTGGGTGGTCGTGACGCTCATCGTCGCGGCGGTGTTGTTGCACCAGCCGGTCAGCGTGGCGTTCTTGGTGTTGACCTTGCTCACGTCGAGCTTGCCGTTGCTGGCGAGCGAAAGCTCACCCAGCGACAGCGTCACGCTCGGCAGCGTGAAGGTGCAGCGGCCAGCCACCGAACCGTCGATATTGACGGTGCCGGTAACCGCGCCGCTCTGGGCGAATGCCGGGCTGGCCGCGAGGACCGCCGGAATGGCCAGAAGCAAGAGTTTACGCATCGGATTACTCCTAGT
>JARXKR010000101.1:6635-8083 GCA_030271565.1 Pseudomonadota bacterium | reverse complement strand
GTCCAAACCACTTCGAGCAATGTGTTGTGCGCGGTCTTCGACGGCACAGGGTTGGCGCGCTTGTTGAACTTGACGATCACGAGCAGCAGCAGCAGCAGCACGAAAGCGGTGATACCGACCATCACCCAGATCAGCCAGGTATGCATCGCATAGGCCTTGTGGCCATTGGGCGAATACTGGGCCTGCAGGTTGATCCCGCCGGGGACCGGCATGCCAACGCCCTCGACCGCAGGAAGCGGAGTGTAGCCGCCCGGGGCGACCTTGAAGTGTGGATCGTTGGGATCGATGGCCGGCGCGGCAGGCGCGACAGGAACAGTTGCCGGAACGGCCGGAACAGCAGCCACCTTGGCATTATCGTTCGCCGGAGCGGCGGGCGCGGTCGCCGTGGTTGCCGGAGCCGCTGCAGGGGCAGCGAGCGCCGCGCCCGGGGCTGCCAGCAAGGTCAGCACGAGTGCGATAGCCTTGATCGCGTGACCCGCTGCGCGGACGGTATGGCCGATTGTCATCGTTCCTCTTGCTTTCGCTAGTCAGGGCGAGCCGAAGCCATATGTGCTCCCCCTTGCCCCATGGGAGTTGTCAATTTCAGGGGGGCCTATACGCGCGCTTTACGGGCACCTCAAGCGCCTCTAGGGGGATTTTTTGCGAGGTTCCCCAAAGGGCATCTTTTGCGACGTGCAAATCACGCGAAAGGCTTGTGACGACCATGCAGGATGAAGACGTGCTGGCAGAGTTTCGCGCTAGCAAAGCCTTGCTCGAAGGCCATTTCCTGCTGTCTTCGGGCCGCCACAGCGCGCACTATCTGCAATGCGCCCGGGTACTGATGGACCCGCAGCGCGCCGGGCGGCTGGCTTCGGTGCTGGCCGCGCGTATCCCGCGTGAGCTGCGCAAGGATATCAGCAAGGTCGTCGCCCCGGCGATGGGCGGGGTGATCATCGGGCATGAGATGGGCCGCGCGCTTGGGGTCGAGGCAATGTTCGTCGAGCGCCCCGAGGGCACCTTCGAACTGCGCCGCGGCTTCACGCTCGAGCCGGGCGACAAGGTGCTGATGGTCGAAGACGTGGTCACCACCGGCCTCTCCAGCCGCGAAGCGATTCGCTGCATTGAGGACGCCGGCGGCGAAGTGATCGCGGCGGCCGCGCTGGTAGATCGCTCAGCCGGGGCGGTGGACCTTGGTGTGCCGTTCTACCCGCTGATCGCGATCAACTTCCCGACATACGAGCCCGATGAGCTGCCCCCTGAGCTGGCGTCGAGCGAAGCGGTCAAGCCGGGCAGCAGGGCCAAGTAGTGGTTCCGCGTCTTCGCCTTGGTGTCAACATCGATCACGTTGCGACAATCCGCAACGCGCGCGGCGGCGATCATCCCGATCCGGTGCGCGCTGCGCAAATCGTCGCGGCGTGCGGCGGTGACGGGATCACCGCGCACTTGCGCGAAGACCGCCGCCATATCCG
>JARXKR010000101.1:0-6535 GCA_030271565.1 Pseudomonadota bacterium | reverse complement strand
TGCGCCGCCTGTCCGATATGGCCGCGCTCGCCGCCAAGAACGGGATCGAGCCGCACGCCGGGCACGGGCTGACCTACGACAACGTCCAGCCGGTCGCCGCGATCCCGCAGCTCGCCGAGCTCAACATCGGGCACTACCTGATTGGCGAGGCGATTTTCACTGGGCTCGAAACAGCCGTGCTGCGGATGCGCGAACTGATGGACGCGGCGCGCCCTTCGACAGGCTCAGGGTGATCGGAGTGGGCATATCATTCGCCTCCCCGTCATCCCCGCGAAGGCGGGGATCCCGCTGCCTTCTTGGGTCCAGAAGCGGGACCCCGGATCAAGTCCGGGGCGACGACCTTTGGGGGTCGTCGTGATCCTCTCCATCGGCGCTGACCTCTGCAACATCGAGCGGATTGCCAATTCGCTCGAACGCTGGGGCGAACGTTTCGAAAACCGCGTCTTCACCGAAGTCGAGCGCGTCAAGGCGGCCCGCCGCCCGTTCACGAAAGCCGGTACTTTGGCCAAACGCTTCGCCGCCAAGGAAGCATTTTCCAAGGCCGTGGGAACTGGGTTCAAGGCCGGGGTGTTTATGAAGGACATCGGCGTGGTCAATCTGCCCAGCGGCGCGCCCACGCTCGCCCTGACCGGCGGTGCCGCAACCAGACTTGCCGCGATCACGCCCGCCGGGCATGAGGCGGTGATCCATCTCACCCTAACGGATGACCACCCCTGGGCGCAGGCCTTCGTGGTTATCGAGGCCCGCAAATTGTGACCGAACCTGCCGACGATATTCTGATTGCCGAGCCTGCCGAACTGTCCGACGCAACCGCCGAAGAAAAGTCCGCCGACAAGGTCGACTGGCTGGGCGAAATTCGCGGACTCGCGTGGATGCTGCTCGCGGTGCTCACCTTCCACAGCTTCATCGCCAAGCCGTTCTATATTCCCTCGATCTCGATGATGCCCAACCTGCTGGTCGGCGACCGGCTGGTGGTGTCCAAATTCCCCTATGGCTGGAACTGGGCCTCGGCGAGCTTCCACGTGCTCCAGCGCGGGACCTGGCGGGTGTTGCCGGGTACGCCCCAGCGCGGCGATATCGTGATCGTGGTCCCGCGCAACCGCACCGACGACCTGATCAAACGCGTAATCGCGATCCCCGGAGACCGCATCGCGCTGGTCGGCGGGCAGATCGTGCTCAACGGCCAGCCGGTCCCGCAGATGGCCGAAACCGATGTCCAGCTCGACGCCGATCCCAAACTGATGTGCGACGAGCACCAGATGAAATCGTGGTGCTACGACGATTTCAACATCGCGGCGCGCACTTTGCCGTCGGGACGCAAGGTGATCGAACTGCCGACCTACCGCGAAGTATTGCCCGGCGGCGCGACCTACCTGATCATCAAGGACAATCCGCACGACGCCTTCGATGACATGCCCGAGCTGACCGTGCCGGCCGGCCACGTGTTCCTGATGGGCGACAACCGCGACCATTCGGCCGACAGCCGGGTGCCGATCCTGTCCGACGGCCTCGGCGGTCCAGTGCCGCTGTCCGACGTCGGCGGCCGCGCTGAATTCGTTACCTTTTCGCTTGATGGCAGCCAGCAGTTGAACCCGCTGACCTGGTGGTCGGCCTTGCGTTCGGGGCGGTCATGGACCAGCCTGCGCGCGGTCCACCTGACGAAGGAAAAGTAACGGTGCCAGTCAGTTCCACGCCCAAGGCCGTATCGCAGGCCGCCGACAAATCGCTGCGCAAAATCCGCACGCGTGCGGCGCAGGAAGACAAAGCGACTGCGGCCGAGACGCCGATCACCGAACACGTCGGGCCGACCGATATTCACGATCCCGTACTGCTCAAGGAAGCGAAGCGCGCGGCGGTGTGGATCGGGCTCGCTGCGGGCCTGGCGCTGGTGGTCTATCTTGCCCAGCCCTTGCTGATCATCTTCGGCGGGATGGTCTTCGCCGCGATGATTGACGGCGGGGTGCGGCTGCTCGGCCGGGTCTTGCCAATCGGGCGCGGCTGGCGAGTGGCGATGGTGGTGATCTTTGCGGCGGTGTTCCTCGTCTGGACCCTGACCTTCGCGGGGACCGCGATGGCGCAGCAGGCCGCGCAGCTGCCGGCGGTGATCCAGACCCAGGCGCTCAAGATCATTGGCTGGCTGCAAGCGCACGGCGCGATCGTCAATGTGAAATCGATCCAAGGCCTGATCGAAAAGCTCGCCGGTTCGGTCGGTGACGTGACCAGCGCGGTCGGCGGCGTGATCGGTGGGCTGACCACGGCTTTTGGGATCCTTGTGCTCGGCATCTATATCGCCGCCGAACCGCACCTCTACCGGCGCGGGTTCGCCTGGTTGCTGCCGGTCAACGAACGGACCCGCTTCGAGGTGACCGCCGCCGCGATGGGCAAGACGCTGCGCCGCCTGCTCGCCGGGCGCCTGCTCGGGATGGCGGTCGAAGGGGTGACGACATGGATTCTGCTCGCCCTGTGGGGCGTGCCGCTGGCGGGCGTGCTCGGGCTGTTGACCGGGCTGCTCGCGTTCCTGCCCAACATCGGCGCGCCGATTTCCGGGGCCTTGATGGTGCTGGTCGGCTTTTCCGACAGCACCAACACCGGGCTGTTCTGCATGGTCGTCTATGCGGTCGTGCAGACGGTCGACGGCAACATCATCGTGCCGATGGTGGCCAAGCGTACCGCCGACCTCGCCCCGGCGCTGGTGCTGGGGATGCAGCTGATCATGGGCACGCTGTTCGGGATCCTTGGGCTGATGCTGGCCGATCCGATGGTGGCGATGCTCAAGGTCGCGCTCGAGCGGCAATCGCTGCGCAACGAGGAAGGCAGCTAGCGCCCGATGGTCCGCAAGTTCCTGTATCTGGTCGCGCTGGTCATCGTCGTGGTGGTCGGAGCAAGGCTCGCCCTGACGTTCTATCCCGAGGCCCTGACCCGGATGGCGATGGAGCCTTCGATCAAGTTCGAAGCCCAGCCCGCGCTCAAGGCCAACGCTTACAACGATCCGGCGCTGTGGTTCGCTCGCCCCGGCATGGCGAGCCCCAACCCGGTCAAGTGGCAGCCCGACGGGATGCTGCCCGATGGCGCGCAGAACAATGTCGCGGTGTTCTTCGTCCATCCCACCAGCTACCTCAAGAAGACGCACTGGAATGCACCCATCGATGATCGCGATGCACGACGGATCGGCGAGATCATGGTTCGCGCTGAGGCCAGCGTGTTCGCCAATGCCGCCGAAGTCTGGGCCCCGCGCTACCGCCAGGCAACGATTGGCGCCTTCGTCTCGGACTCCCCCGCCGCACGGCAGGCGCTCGATCTGGCCTATGGCGACGTGGCCGAGGCGTTCGATGCTTTCGTCGCGGCGCAGCCGCCGGGGCGCGGGATCGTGCTCGCCGGGCACAGCCAAGGTAGCTTCATCATCAAGCGGCTGCTCACCGAGAAGGTCAAGGCAACCCCGCTCGCGAGCCGCGTGGTCGCCGCTTATGCGATCGGCTGGGTGGTCGACACGGCGCGCGATTTGCCGGCAATGGGTATGCCCGGCTGCTCGTCTGCGGGGCAGACCGGGTGCGTGGTAAGCTTCCTGTCGTTCAGCGACGATGCCGATCCTGCAACCATGCGCCACGCCTATCAGCGCCTGGCCGGCACCCCCGGCGCTATCCCGACCGCGCCGCAGATCCTCTGCTCGAATCCGCTCACCGGCGGCATCGGCGGCTCCGCACCAGCTTCGCGCAACATCGGCGGGATTGTCCCCGACCTCAGGATGGAGCACGCCCGGCTCACCCCGGGACTGGTCGGCGCATCGTGCAATGCGGACGGAACATTGCGGATCGGAGCGGGGCCGCAGATGGGTCCGTTCGTGCTTCCCGGCGGCAATTATCACGTCTATGATTACGCGCTCTACTGGACCAACCTTAAGCGCGATTTCGAAACGCGGGCAGCGGCGTGGCAGACGGCGCATTGATCACCGATTCTGCCGCGCCATTTCGCGCAGCCTTGCCGCACGGCGGGGCGCTGCTCGCGCTCGATCTCGGTACCCAAACCATTGGCACCGCGTTCTGCGACGCCGGCTGGCGCTTCGCTTCGCCGGGCAAGACGCTCAAGCGCGGCAAGTTCGGCGCGGACAAGGTCTTGCTCGCCGAACTGGTGCACGAACGCTCGATCCAGGGCATCGTGATCGGGCTGCCGATCAACATGGACGGCAGCGAAGGCCCGCGCAGCCAGTCGTGCCGGGCCTATGCCCGCAACCTTTCGGTGCTGGGCCTGCCGATCCTGCTGTGGGACGAGCGCTGGTCGACCGCGAGCGCAGAAGGCGCGCTGATCTCGCAAGACATCAGCCGGGCCAAACGCGCCGCGCGGATCGATGCGGCGGCTGCAGCGGTGATCCTGCAGGCGGCAATCGATGCTTTGACCGGCGGGTTTGGCTAGCTCAGTTCCAGCTCGGCCCGCCGCGCCTTGGCTTCCATCGCGACCAGTCTGCTCCCAGCACCCTCAGCCTCGCGCCACAAGGCATCGCGCGCACCCGGCTCTGCCTTACGCGATGCCAGCGCCTCCCACGCGGCCAACCGCATCGTGTCACTGGGGTGGCGCAGCGCGAACCGGTGCGCGAGATCGAGCGCTTCCTCACTGCCCAGCCCCACCGCGACCTTGAGAAACGCTGCGCTCGGCGCGGGCGAGAGCTGCGCGGCAATCTCGCGCCGGCCCAAATCGAACTTGTACTGGTCGAGCCAGCCCTGCGCTCCGGCAGTGTGCATCACGTTGAGCGAGACCGAGAGCGAGTCCGCCGGAAGCTGCGCGTGAACATCAATATGCGCGCGGTAAAGCATCAGCTTGCCCGGCTCGAGCCGCGAGCGCTCGATGAAGCGCAGCGACGGCACCGGCTCGCCGCGATAGCCGGTCACCGCAGCATAGTCGTACTCGTAGTAATCGCTCCAATACCCTGGCCCGAAATAGCCTTGGGTCAGGAAACTGAAGTTGTGATCGTGCGGCAGTCCGATGGCAAAGGCCGCATCGCCGCTGGCGCGGACCATGTGGTCGCCCGCCGAGGGCCAGATGTTGGCGCGGATGAAGAAGCTGCCGCCCGGCGGCACCAGCATCACCACTTGCGGGCTATAGGCGTTGCCCGGCAAGTCCTCACGGTGGCGCTGCGCCAGCTGTTCGATCAGCAGGTCTCCAAGAAACGTCTGGTTGTTGCCGAGCCGCCGCAGCCACAGCGCGGCATTGGTCAGGCTGTCCTCGTCATGCGGATCGAAGCCCTGCGCGGTAATCCCTGCGGCAGCTTCATCGAGCGCGGCTACCTGCGCATCGCCCAGTTCGATTACGCGGGGCATGGGCTGGCTCCAGCAAGCTGAGGATAGGTTCCGAGCAATTGCGCGCGCAGCGCCTGCGCTGGAGCAGCCAGCGGATCGCGCTCGCGTTGAGATATTCGGTCAAGCGCGGCAAAGCCGGCCGCAGTATCGAGCCCAAGGCATTCCTTGAGCGATTGCCAGCGCTGCGACGTACCGCCCTGTTCCTCGGCCATCGCCGCCAGCAACGGCGCGGCATCGCTGCGCCCCATCCGCCCAAGCAGCGCTGCCGCCAGTTCGAACCGGCTCTCGCGCGCGTTAGCCGAGGCCTGATGCGCCAGCGTGCCGTCGGCGAGAGTGAATTCGCGGGTGACCGAGCCGAGCGCCGGGCGGCGCTGCAGCTTGAGCGTGACCAAAGTGGTCGGCGCGGCGTCAATCAGCAGGACCTGCCGCGAGCTGTCGCGCTGCGTCACCTGGCCTTCACCAAGATCGAGCTGGGTCTCGGCAAGTTCGGCCCCCTGGGCACCTTCACTGACCAGTTCGATCAATCGCGCCTGGGCCGAGCCGGCCAGCACATGATCGTGCGTTTCGCCCGGTGAGAAACTAGCGGTGAGCGCAGCGGGGCGCCGCTTCAGCCCCGTGCCGTCGATCGCCTGAAGGACCAGCGCGGCATTGCCCGCTGCAGCGAGCACAATCGTGGCGGTGCTGTCATCAAGCTTGCACGGCAGCGGCACCTGACCCCACGGTTTGGCCGCAAGCACGGCGGCAAAGCGATCGACAAATTCGCGGCTCAACCGCAATGCCGACGCATCGCCCGGGGTGAACAGCCGCGCGAATGGTGGCAGGTGCTTGAGCAATTCACCGCGCGCATAGGCAACCATGGCCTGATCCAGCCCGGTCCCAAGCCGGCTTGCGCGCCAATCTGCCGCGAGCAGCTGCAGGTCGGCCTGGGCCTGGCGCTGCGGAGTGTCGTCACTCCGCAGCGCCTGCAGTTCCGGACGAATGAGCATCCGAACCGCTCCGGCTCAGGGAATCAGGAAGTCGTAAACGAACACCATCATGATGATCAGCGTATCGTCGGAGCTTTGGACGTGCGCGGTATGCGCCAGACTGCCGAACATTCCGGTCATCGTGTCGAGATCGGGCAGTGCGGAAATGTCGATTTTGGGCAAGTTCATAATCGGTCCCCTATGTGCGATGAAGCTCGCGGCGCGGCCTTGATTGAGCCGCGCACAGTCCATCCCGCCGCGCGGCCCGAAGCTGAAATTAAA
>JARXKR010000100.1 GCA_030271565.1 Pseudomonadota bacterium | reverse complement strand
CGGACGGTCATTTTGTAAATGCCCAAAGCGGGGAAACGACGAGCAATATCAATATGAGTATGGCGTTTGTAACAAAAGCAAATCCAAAGGCGTTCGGATTGACGTCGCGCGTCAATCTTGTGAGCCCGAGCTTTTCGCATATCGTCCGACCAAAAAAGGCCTCAATCTGTCCTTGCCTCAGATCATTTACGAATACGTAGAGCATGTACGCACCCAGAAGCGGAGCGACTACGCCTGCCCAAAAAACGTCTTGAGTCATGTCCGTTCCGCCATCGCAATCGCCGCCGCCAGATCGAGCCGCCCGTCGTACAGCGCGCGCCCGGTAATCACCCCTTCGATCCCCTCGTGCGCGTGCAGCGCCAGCATGCGGATATCGTCAAGGCCCTTGACCCCGCCACTGGCGATCACCGGCAAGTCGGTGCGCCGCGCCAGATCGAGCGTTGCGGCGATGTTGCAGCCCTTGAGCATCCCGTCGCGGCCGATATCGGTGAACAACAATGACGCCACCCCGGCGTCCTCGAAGCGGCGCGCCATGTCCACGACCGGCACGTCGGACACCTCGGACCAGCCTTGGGTCGCGACCATGCCATCCTTGGCATCGACCGCGACCACGATCCCGCCCGGCCAGTCGCGCGCCATGTCTTTCACAAATTCCGGGTCCTTGAGCGCGGCGGTGCCCATCACCACGCGGCTGACCCCGACGTTGAACCAGCCTTCGACCGCGCGGGCATCGCGGATCCCGCCGCCAAGCTGGATGTGGCCGGGAAACACCTCGATGATCGCGTCGACCGCGTCGCGGTTCTCCGCGCGGCCCGCGAACGATCCGTCGAGATCGACCACGTGGAGGAACTGCGATCCGGCCTCGGCAAACAGCATCGCCTGCGCCGCCGGATCGTCGCCGTAAACGGTTGCGCGGGCCATATCGCCTTCGGCGAGGCGGACGACTTGACCACCTTTGAGGTCGATTGCGGGGAACACGATCAAGGCTTGAGCCCCCCTCTCCCTGCCGCTTCGCGGCTGTCCCTCCCCCGCGAGGGGGGAGGGGTTGCGCTGCGCCGCTCCTCCCCCCTCGCGGGGGAGGATACGCAGGCTCGAGAGCGAAGCGAACTAGCCGCAGTTGGAGAGGGGGTTCTCAAGGCCGCCACTCCAGAAAATCCGCCAGTAAAGCCAGACCATAGCCCTGGCTCTTCTCCGGATGAAACTGCACCCCGACAATCGTATCGCGCGCCACCGCGGCGACCAGTCCGCCGCCATGATCGGTCATCGCCGCGATGTGTTGCGGGTCGTCAGGAACGAAGTGGTACGAGTGGAGGAAATAGGCTTCGCCCGCCTCGATCAGCGCGGTGTGCGGGGTCAGTTCGACGTCGTTCCAGCCCATGTGCGGGATTTTGATCGCGGGGTCGGTGCGCTCGATGGCGCGGACCTGCCCTCCGATCCAGCCGAGCCCGGGGGTGGTGCCATGCTCGACGCCCGCATCCGCCAGCAACTGCATCCCGACGCAGATCCCGAGGAACGGCGCAGCGCCCACGCGGACACGTTCGGTCAGCGCTTCTTCCATGCCCACAATCGCGCGCAGGCCCTCGGCGCAGGCCTTGAAACTGCCCACGCCGGGCAGGACGATCCGGTCAGCGGCGCGGACCACCATCGGATCGGCGGTGACCGCCACCGAGTCGGCTCCGGCAGCTTTGAGTGCGTTGGCGACCGAGTGAAGATTGCCCGCGCCGTAATCGACCAGCGCGACGACCTCAGCCACCGAGAATGCCCTTCGTGCTGGGAATAGCGCCTCGCTTGCGCGGATCGAGCTCGACCGCCTGCCGCATCGCGCGGGCAAAGCCCTTGAAAATGCCTTCGCAGATGTGGTGGTTGTTCTGGCCGTAGAGCAGCTCGATGTGGAGCGTGATGCCGGTTGCCTGCGCGATCGAGTGGAACCAGTGCTCGACCAGTTCGGTGTCGAATTCGCCGAGCTTTTCCTGCGTGAAAGCGGCTTTCCACACCAGGTATGGCCGACCGGAAATATCGAGCGCAACCCGGCACAGCGCCTCGTCCATCGGCGAATAGGCACTACCGTAGCGCCCGATCCCGCCCTTGTCGCCAAGCGCCTCGGCAATGGCTTGGCCGATCGCGATCGCGCTGTCTTCGGTGGTGTGGTGCTGGTCGACGTGGAGGTCGCCCTTGATCCGGCAAGTGACGTCGATCAGCGAATGGCGGCTGAATTGCTCGATCATGTGGTCGAGAAAGCCGATCCCGGTCGAGACATCATAGACGCCGGTACCGTCGAGATTGACCTCGACCGCAATCCGGGTTTCGTGAGTATCGCGCGATATGCTGGCCGTACGCATGGGGGCCGCGTATAAACTCGAAAGTGCGCCGCGCAAGCGCTTTGCCCTTGACCATGACTGCCCGCGTCGCCACTTCTCCGCGCATGAGTGATAGTGCCCCCGACAGCCTGATTCCCTACGACGAGATCGTGCAGGAGGCGCTGCGCGCGGTGGTCGGCCGGGTGCTCGGCCAGATCCAGAGCGGCGGCAGCCAGCTCCCCGGTGCGCACCATTTCTACATCACCTTCAAGACCGGCGCCCCCGGGGTGGACATTCCGGGCCACCTGCGCGAGCGGTTCCCCGATGAAATGACCATCGTGCTGCAGAACAAATTCTGGGATTTGAACGTCACCGACCTCGGCTTTTCGGTCGGGCTGTCGTTTAACCAGATGCCGTCCAAGCTGGTGGTGCCGTTCTCCGCGATCACTGCTTTCGTCGATCCGGCGGTCGATTTCGGGCTGCAGTTCCAGGCGGTCGATACCGGTGACGAACCTGCTCCGCACGACCATGCCGAGAACGACGCCCCGGAACCCGAGGGTGGGACAAGCGTTTCGGCTGACGAGAACGGGAACAACGTGGTCACCGTGGATTTCGGCCGCAAGAAATAGCCGGCACTCCGGCGGAACAGGATCTGCCATGGCCTTCAAGCCCAAGCTCAAGGCGGCCAAACGCTCGGCCGAGGCGGCTGCCGACAAGGCGATAGTCAAGGCCGATCAGGCTGCCAAGAACGCTGACGGCCCGAGCCCCAATCCGATGACCAACCTGCTGATCGCCGACCTCGCGCTGCGCGGCGGCGGCCAGCTGCTGCGCCACGCCGTCGAGCGGACGGTGCTCGGCGCCAAGTTCTCGCCCGATAAGGCCCGAAACATTGTCGCCGGGCGCAGCATGTTCCAGACGCTGATCGGCACCGCGGTGGCGCGGATCGCGACCCGTTCGGTTCCCGGGGCGATCATGGTTGGCGGAGGATTGCTCGCCAAGACGCTGTACGATCGCCGCCAGGACAAGCGCAGCGAGCGCACCAAAGGTCAGCGCGCAATCGAGGCTCAGGCGAAACGCGGGGCACAGGACGAACCCGACACTTGATTGCTGCCGCGGTTCGCGTCATTTGACACCATGGCTTCTCCCGACACTCTTCTGCATCGCCGCGGCCTGATGTTCATCCTGTCTTCGCCCTCGGGCGCGGGCAAGACCACGATTTCGCACATGCTGCTCGCCGGCGATCCCGAGATCAGCCTGTCGGTATCTGCCACCACCCGCCCGATCCGCCCGGGCGAGGTCGACGGCCAGGACTATCATTTCGTCACTCAGGCCGAGTTCGACCGCATGGTCGAAGCCGATGAGCTCTACGAATGGGCGCGGGTGTTCGATCATTGCTATGGCACCCCCAAAGCAGAGATCCGCGCGGGGCTTAGAGCGGGCCGCGATTTCCTGTTCGATATCGACTGGCAAGGCACCCAGCAGCTGTTCCAGAAGGATCAGCAGGACGTGGTCAGGGTGTTTATCCTGCCCCCCAGCCTGGAAGAATTGCAGCGCCGCCTGATCGCCCGGGCGCAAGACAGCAGCGAAGTGATCGAAAGCCGGATGGAACGCGCCCGCGCCGAAATCAGCCACTGGGACGGCTATGATTATGTGGTGGTCAACGACGATGTTGATGCGTGCTTCGCCAAAGTCAGCCAGATATTGGCCGCCGAACGAATGAAGCGCGCGCGCCAGACCGGGCTGATCGGGTTTGTCCGCGAACTGATGCGTTAAGGCAGCCCGGCGCGGCCGACTGCGACTTCGGTTACCAGTACCCGACCCTTGGGCGCGGCCGCAGCATCCTGCGGAGCGACCAGCATGAACAAGTGGCGACCATCGGGTCCGCCGAGCATACAGGCGTAGCAGTGGAGGGTGCCTGTATTAATCACTTCAAGCAATTCGCCGCCGGGCGCAATCAGCGCGCATTCGGGCGCTGCGGGGTTGGCGATCCACACTGCGCCCGAGGCATCGAGGCAGATCCCGTCGGGCAGGCGCGGCGCAACCGGCGCCCATTCACGCCGGTTTGTCAGGGTGCCGTCTTCGCCGATATCGAGCGCCGTCAACCGTTGGCCGAAAGTTTCGGCAACAATTAGCGTGCCACCGTCGGGCGTGATGACCATGCCGTTGGGAAAGCTGAAGCGCTCGCCCGCCGCAGCATCACTGACGGTGCCGTCGGGCCGGACCAGCGCCAGCAAAGTCGTCGGATGATCGGCGATAACGCTTGCTGGACCACGATCGCGCATCGCGGCGTCGAGGTCGAACCCGAAGTTGCCGACGTAAGCGCGGCCCTGTGCATCGACCACCATATCATTGCACAGGTGCGCCGAATGCGCGGTCAGGTCAGCGTGGCGTTCAAACCGTCCGTCTGGCCAGCGCCGCCATACTTCGCGCAGTTCCATCCGCACCACCAGCAGCGAGCCGTCGGGCATCCACCCCAGGCCGGAGGATTGTCCGTCGAATTCGAGTTCGGTCTTGAGGTCGCCGTCCAGCCCGAGTGAATAGACGCGGTGCGCGTAAAAGTCAGACAGCCACAGCCGGTCGTCATGCCAGCGCGGGCCTTCGCCGAAGAATATCCCCTCGGCCAGGACTTTCACCGGGTCCGCCATATCAGTGCCCCGAAGGATCGTTGAACACCTCGGGGATCCAAGCGTTGACGATCCCGCCGTCGATCGGGATCGTGGTGCCGACGACATAGTCACCCGCGCGGCTGGCGAGGTAGATTGCGCCGCCCGCGATATCCTCGGCCACGCCGATCCGCTTGTAGGGAATGCCCTTGGCGCTGCCCTCGGGGTTCTTGGCCGCGGCTTTGTTCATCTCGCTGGGGTAGGCTCCCGGCGCGATGCAGGTGCAGACGATGTTGTCCGTGATCAGCCGCGCCGCCATCCGCTTGGTCAAGTGAATCACCGCGGCCTTGCTGGCCTGATACGAATAGGTTTCCCACGGATTGGGCCGCAGTCCGTCGATCGAGGCGATGTTGATCACCTTGGCCGGACGATCGAACGATCCTGCCGCTTTCAACAGCGGAAACAGCTTTTGGGTGAGGAAAAACAATGACTTGACGTTGAGGTCCATGACCTTGTCCCAGCCCACTTCGGGGAAGGTTTCAAAGTCGCCGCCCCAGGCCGCACCGGCATTGTTGACCAGCACATCGAGCCGGGTTTCGCGCGCGGACAGGTCAGCAACCAGTTGCGCGATGCCGTCCGACTGGCTGAGATCGCCGGCCAGCCCGATCACCTTGCCGGGGTAGAGCGCCTCGAACTCGGCCACGGTCTCATCCAGCTGCGCCTTCTTGCGCGCGGTGATGTAAACCCGCTCGCACCCGGCGGCGAGATAGCCTTCGAGCAGCATCTTGCCGATCCCGCGGCTGCCGCCGGTAATCAATGCGATCTTGCCTTCAAGGCTGAACAGTTTGGTGAAATCCATTGCATTACTCCTGATGGAACCCGCCGCGCGTGGCCTTCGACAGGCTCAGGCTGAGCGGGGTATGGTTTAATTCCAAGGACCGTTCAGGCTGAGCCTGTCGAAGCCCGCGCGCTGCCAGTCGTCAATATCCGCTCAGCACCGCGACTCGCTGCGCGTGGTAATAATGATCGCCCATAAATTCGGCCAGCGCGCGGTCGCGCTTCATGTAAAGACCGATGTCGTATTCGTCGGTCATGCCGATGCCGCCGTGCATCTGGACGCCTTCCCTGACCGCGAGGCCCGCGGCTTGCCCGGCCTTGGCCTTGGCGACCGATACCATCAGTTCGGCCTTGTCCGATCCGCCATCGAGCAGCTGCTGCGCCTTGATCACCGCTGCGCGGGCAATTTCGAGCTCGCTGTAAAGGTGCGCGGCGCGGTGCTGGAGCGACTGGAATTCGCCGATCAGCTTGCCGAATTGCTTGCGCTGCTTGAGGTAAGTCGTGGTCATGTCGAAGGCACCCAGGCCGACCCCGACGCTTTCTGCCGCCGCGCCGACGCGCCCGGCGTTCAGCACCTTGTTCAGCACCGCGCGCCCGCCATCGACCTCGCCGATCACCGCGTCAGCATCGAGCTGAACATTGTCGAGCTTGACGTGCGCCGCCATCGCGCTGTCGACCAGCCGCACGCTGTCTAGGCTGAGCCCCGAGGCATCCTTGGGCACCGCGAACAGCGTGATACCATCGGCGTCCTCGTCGCTCCCGTCGGTGCGTGCGGCGACCACCAGCATGTCGGCCGAACCGCCCTGGACCACGAAGGCCTTGCTGCCCGAGAGTTTGAAGCCGTTACCGGCGCGCTCCGCCTTGGTCGCAATGCGTTCGGGGCGGTGCTTGGGGCCCTCGTCGATCGCGACGGCATAGACGCTCGATCCGTCAAGCAGGCCCGGCAGATAACGTCCACGCAAATCGTCGCCGCCCGCACCCAGCGCGGTCGCGGCCATGACCGAACTGGTCAGGAACGGTGATGGGGTCAGGTTGCGGCCGATTTCCTCAAGCACGATCCCGGCCTCGACGTGGCCCATGCCGAGCCCGCCATCGGCTTCGGGCACCAAGATCCCGGTGAAGCCCATTTCGGCGAACTGCGCCCACAGCGCGTGGCCGAACCCATCCTTGCAGTTGATATCGCGGAAGTGGCGCAGCTGCTTTGCAATTGCGCCCTCGTCGGCCATGAAACCGCGCGCGCTGTCAGCGAGCATCGCCTGATCGTCGTTGTGATAAAGCGGCATTCTGTCTCTCCAATTCCCCTCCCGCTTGCGGGAGGGGTTAGGGGTGGGTCTGTTTGGAATGGGCGTGTCGTTGCGACTGGCCCACCCCCGGCCCCTCCCGCAAGCGGGAGGGGAGAAATTGTTACGCTCCCGGCAGGTCGAGGATGCGTTTGGCGATCACGTTGAGCATCACCTCGCTGGTGCCGCCCTCGATCGAATTGGCTTTGGTGCGGAGCCAGCCGCGCGCGCGGCCGCCGCCGTTCGATGCGGCACTGTCCCACTCGAGCGACGCGCTGCCGCCGGCTGCCATCAGCAGTTCGTGGCGGCGCTTGTTGAGCTCGGTCCCGGCATATTTCATCATGTTGGAACCCGCCGGATGGCCCTTGCCGACCTTGACCTCGTCGAGGAATTTCTCGCCCATCGCGCCGTAAGCCAGCGCATCGACATCGAACATTGCGAGTTCGGCGCGGAGCAGCGGGTCTTCCACCCCGTTGCTCCGCGACAGGATTGCGCCGATCGTGTTCATCCGGTCACCCCCGCCCGCGCCCGAGATCATCTCACGCTCATGCCCGAGCAGATACTTGGCGACATCCCAGCCGCGGTTGAGTTCGCCCACAAGTTGCTCCTTGGGGACCGAAACATTGTCGAAAAAGGTCTCGCAGAACGGCGAATTGCCGCTGATCAGCAGGATCGGCTTGGTCGAGACCCCAGGGCTGGCCATATCGAACAGCAGGAACGAGATGCCTTGATACTTGTTGGCCTTGTCGGTGCGGACCAGGCAAAAGATCCAGTCGGCCTTGTCGGCATAGGATGTCCAGATTTTCTGGCCGTTGACCAGCCAGTGATCGCCCTTGTCTTCGCCGTAGGTTTGCAAGGACACGAGGTCCGAGCCAGAGCCGGGTTCGCTGTAACCCTGGCACCAGCGAATCTCGCCGCGCGCGACCTGGCCGAGATAATGGACCTTCTGCTCTTCGGTGCCGAACTTGAGCAGTGCCGGGCCGAGCATCCAGATGCCGAAGCTGGAGAGCGGAGGGCGTGCGCCGATGCGGTGCATTTCCTCACGCCAGATCTTGGCTTCGGCGGGGCTCATCCCCGCCCCGCCATAGGCAACCGGCCAATCGGGCAC
>JARXKR010000002.1:24300-36339 GCA_030271565.1 Pseudomonadota bacterium | reverse complement strand
CAGATTGATGCCCGCAACCGGGGTCACAATACTTGCACTGGATCAATATCCGCCGCAAATGCGCCCGGCCGCGAGCAAGGTACTCGGCTTCGATACGTCAGTTGGGATCGAAGTGGTTGTTCCAGGAAGCGCAGCTGTCCACGCAGGACTGTTGCCCGGCGACGGAATTGTGGCGATCAACGATCAGCCGGTGCCGGGCAAGCTCGCAGGCTCCGACACGAACAGCAAGCTGCGCGATGCAACCGAAAGAACCATTGCCGCCCTGCCCCCTGATCGGCCGATTGTCTTCAAAATCCTGCGCTCGGGCAGGGAAAGCGCGGCCATTGTGCAGCCCGACGCGGCGTGCCGCTCACGCTTCGAAATGGTCCCCGGCAGTCGGCCGATGGCGCATAGCGACGGCGAGACCATCCAGATCAGCAGCGGCTTTCTTGCGCGGTTCGGCGATTCCGCATTGGCGGTGATCTTTGCGCATGAGCTTGCTCACACCATCCTCAAGCACCGGGAACAGCTCGCCGCTGCGCAGCGTGACAAGAAGCAGCTCGAGCGCGAGGCCGAACGCGAGGCCGATCGGCTGAGTGTGCACCTGCTGGCCAATGCGGGGTACAACCCGCGAATCGCGCCGGAGTTCTGGCGCGAGCACGGAGATGCCATCGGGTTCCTGTCGTTCGGCGATACGGTGCACGATTCGCCGCGCAAGCGGATAGCCACGCTCGAGGCGGAGATTGGCTTGTTGAACCCCAAGCCCGAACCGCCGCGTTGATCGCAGAACAAGTGCCGAAAGCAAATCGGATAGCCAATTTGCTGTAGTTGCAGATGTTTTTGACTATGCTAGCTTGGTTCGCCGCGTAAGGGTCGCAACATCCTTGCCTGGATTTCGAATATTGGAATTATTTGGGTCGCGGTAGCTTGAAGACGAAGTCTGGTAAAACATCGGGACAGCTGGCCATGCTGACGTCGGTCGAGAACTGGGTGCTGCAATTGCCGCGGCCTGTGAAGCGTGCGGTTGTCGTTTCGCTGGATGGTGCGCTTTGCGTCGCCAGCGTACTGACGGCCTATTATCTGCGCCTGGGCGTTTGGATCCTGCCGAAGGATTTACAGCTGGCACCGGTATTGGTTGCACCGATAATTGCCATTCCTTTGTTTGTGCGACTAGGCTTCTATCGCGCCATCTTCCGCTATTCGGGTTCTGCCGCGATGAGCGCGTTCTGGATCGCGGGAGCCATATATTTCCTGATCTTCTCAGCCCTGTTCACCTTTATCGGCGTGCCCGACGTTCCTCGCACACTCGGACTGATTCAGCCCCTGATCCTGTTGTTCGCAATTGCCGTCACCCGGGCGGCGGCAAAGTTCTGGCTCGGTGGAGGCTACCAGCGCGCGCTCACCATGGGGGGCCGCAAAGGAGTGTTTATCTACGGCGCCGGGAGCGCCGGTCGGCAACTGGCCGCCGCGCTTAACAACAGCACCGAGATGTTCGTGGTCGGCTTCGTCGACGATGATCCGTCCCTGCACGGCAGCGTCATGAACGGGAAGCCGATCTTCGGGCCCGACCGGCTGGGCGAGCGCATCGTCAAGGAAGAGGTGCAACACGTTCTGCTTGCCATGCCCAGCACAACCCGCGCGCGCCGGGCGGAGATTCTCGAGCTGCTCAAGGGTGTCCCGGTCCAGGTCCGAACGCTGCCGGTGCTGAGTGACATCGCGGGCGGACATGTCGCCATGGAAGACTTGCGCGAACTCGACATCGAAGACCTGCTGGGCCGCGATCCAATTGCGCCGAACCACATCCTGATGGCGCGCAACATCACCGGCAAGACCGTGCTGGTCACCGGCGCCGGCGGTTCGATCGGATCGGAGCTGTGCCGCAAAATCGTCTTGCTCAAGCCCAAGAGCCTGCTGCTGTTCGATTCGAGCGAATTTGCGCTTTACTCGATCCACCGCGAGCTTGAGCAGGCGGTGCTCGAAACCGGGCGAGTCGAGCTGGTGCCATTGCTCGGCTCGATCACCGACGCCGGCCGGATCGCCCTGATCATGGACAGCTGGAAGCCCGAGACGGTCTACCATGCGGCAGCCTACAAGCATGTCCCGCTGGTCGAGCACAATCCGGCCGAAGGTGTCCGCAACAACGCCATCGGCACATTGACGGTGGCGCACGCGGCGGGCGAGCACGGCGTGCGCGACTTCGTTCTGATCAGCACAGACAAGGCGGTGCGGCCGACCAATGTGATGGGCGCGAGCAAACGGTTGGCCGAAATGGTCATCCAGGCGCTGGCCAGCGAGCATCACGGGAAGACGCGGTTTTCGATGGTACGCTTCGGCAATGTGCTGGGATCGAGCGGATCGGTGGTGCCGCTGTTCCGCGGCCAGATCAAACATGGCGGCCCGGTCACGATCACCCACCAAGACGTAACCCGCTATTTTATGAGTATTCCCGAGGCGGCCGAGCTGGTCATCCAGGCCGGCTCGATGGCCAAGGGCGGCGAGGTATTCGTGCTCGACATGGGCGACCCGATCCGGATTGCCGACCTCGCCCGCAAGATGATCGAGCTGTCGGGCCTGCAAGTGCGTGATGGTGCCAATCCGACCGGCGACATCGAGATATCGGTAATCGGGCTGCGCCCGGGCGAAAAGCTTTTCGAAGAACTCCTGATCGAAGGAGGCGAGGTTCCGACCAGCCACCCGCGGATCATGCAGGCGCGCGAACCGATGATCGGCATGCGCGAGCTGTCGGGCAAATTGAAGCGCATCGAGCAGGCGATTGCGGCGAACGATATCGACGCCCTGCGTGAGCAACTCGGGCAGATTGTCGGCGAATTTACCCCCGACGAGATTGTCGTCGACCATGTCCACCGCCGCCGCAATGGAACGCACCAAGTGATGTTCCCGATCGACCGCGAGGCCTGAAGACTAGGTCGCGCCCTGCCGGCGCTGCCACCAGCCGACGAGCAAGAGCAGCGTCGGCGCAGCCATCGTATTGGCAATGTCGTGCAGCCCCGCCCCCACCGTCGCCTCGGTGCTGCCCATACCCTCGAGCATCAGATCGGCGGCTTCATTGCTGCATTCGAGCACCAGCAGCGCCAACCACGGCCAGACGCTGAGCGGGCTGCGGCGCAGCACCAGCGCGGCGAGGCACAGCACCAGCAATCCGGCATTGATATGCAGTGCATCGGGGCTGAGCCCGCTGACGGCGCCGAGCTTGAGCTTGAGATGCGCCCAGTGGTTTGACCAGAGTTGTAGCGATTCGAACAACGTCATTGTTCCCTCAACAGCCGGGCTGCGGCGGCTCGCCTGCCAGCAACCGCACATACGTATCGCGCTCGTGCGCATTGAGCACTTCGGGATCAAGCATCGCCAGCGCCCTGAGCCGCGCAGCTTCCCCCAATTCGCTTGCCCGCTGCGGACTGTCCAACATTGCCGCCGTAGCGTCAGTCAGCGCTGCGATATCGCGAAACGGCACCAGCGCGCCAGTCTCGCCGTTACGAACCAGATCGCCTTGCCAGTCGAGATCGTAAGCCACGATGGGTGCGCCTCCAAGCGCACTTTCCGACAATGCGCGCCCGGTGAGCGGTGAGATTACCAATGCGCAATGGGCATTGAGTTGGGCCAAGGCGTGTTGATTTTGGTAGCCGCCAATGACCAGCCGGCCTTGCACGCCGAGCGAATCGGCGAGGTTAATCAGTTCGCTGCGCATGTCGCCGTCCCCGGCGATGAACAGCTTCACGTCGTGCCCCCGCCCAACCACCTCGGCGAGGACACGAACCGCATCGTCAGGAAACTTGACCGCCTGGAGCCGCCCGACCAGCAGCATGAACTCGCCCGGTTCGATCCCGAGGCGAGCGAACAACTCGCGGTCGAGACCCCGCTCCTCGGGAGGCTGGCGGTGGTCCGGAGCGAGCAGGTTGCCGTAGCGAAAGATCGTGGTGCACCCGGCTTTCGCCCCGCGCGCCAGAGCGAAATCGACATTGTCCTGGTTGGGCGCGGCAACAACGTCAGCACGAGGAAACACGAATTTTTCTATCTTTTGCTCGAGCGCGATCGAGCGAAAGAATCGCGGATAGAGCGGACGACCTGTGCTTTCCCGGACCTTGTCGTTGTTACCGTTGACCCGGATCAGCAGCGGCCGGCCTGTCACTGCCTTGAGCGCGAGCCCGAACAGTCCGAGGTAAAGCGGATCACCAACCCGGATCGCTGCCACTCTCTCGCGCCGGATCAGCCGCACCAGCATGACGAACAGTCCGGCCTGCGCGATCATAAAATTGAGCGGAAACAGCCAGCCAAGCCAGCCAAAGCGCCCGATCCGCCCCTCGATCACGCTATGCCCCTCGTTCAGGCGATACCACTGCGGCGGTCCGAAGCGCTTGCCCCATTCCGGTGAGGTCAACAAAGTCGCAAAGGGGTGAACACTGAACACATGCGCAAAATAGCCATCGAGATCGCGGCAGGTGATCGAGCTTTCAAGCCCACGCTCGCGGATCATCTCAAGCGTGTAGGCGGCGTCGAGCACCAGCAAGCTCGGGCGATCGGCGCGGTCGGTGGTTCCCAGGTCCATCTTATCGGCGATCTAGGCGGACGCGCCTTGCTTGGCAATTGTCTCGGCAGGTTCAAGCAGCTAAGGCCAGAGTACCCGCGCAGCCGCGCTTTGGGAGACTGCCATGCATCTGTCGGTGATCGACGCCGGCCTCGGAAATATCAAGTCGATCAAGCGGATGGTGGAGCACATCGGCGGATCGGCGGATATCGTCACCGATCCCGCTGCGCTGGCGGGGGCCGAGGCGGTCGTCCTGCCCGGGGTCGGCCATTTCGATTATGGCATGCAATTGCTGCATGACGGCGGCTGGATCGCGCCGCTGAACAGCGCGGCGCTTGAACGGCAGATTCCTTTCCTCGGCATTTGCCTGGGTATGCAACTGATGTGCCGTGGCAGCGAAGAAGGCGAGCGCCCCGGGCTCGGCTGGATCGCCGCCGATGTGAAGCGCATCGATACCGGAGGGGATCCCCGGCTCAAGGTGCCGCACATTGGTTGGACTGCAACCACGCCAAGTCGGCCGGACGATATCATACCCGAAGGTGATCCCGATCTGCGCTATTACTACGTCCACACATACCGCGCGGTGTGCGACAATCCGGCCGATATATTGTGCAGCGCCGATTATGGCACGCGCTTCACCAGCGGCTTCGCCCACGGTACCTTGCGCGGCGTGCAGTTCCACCCGGAGAAGAGCCACCGCTTCGGCATGGAGCTGTTTCGGCGCTGGCTGGGGATCGCCGCCTGATGCTGCGCCACCGGATCATCCCCCTGCTGCTGCTCAAGGACGGCGGCCTCTACAAGACCACCAAATTCGCCAAGCCGAGTTATGTCGGTGACCCGATCAACGCGGTGAAGATCTTCAACGACAAGGAAGTCGACGAGCTGATCGTGGTCGATATCGAGGCCTCCCGGTCTGGCCGCCCGCCCGATTTCGCCATGGCTGAATGGCTGGCCGAGGAATGCTTCATGCCGCTCTGCTGGGGCGGCGGGATTCGCGATGAGGACGACGCCGCGCAGCTGTTCCGGCTGGGGATCGAGAAAGTTTCGCTGCAGAGCGCTGCTTTAGCTGACATGAGCCTCGTCACGCGGCTCGCCGGACGACACGGCGCGCAAGCGGTGGTGGTCTCGATCGATGTCGAGAAGGACTGGCTCGGTCGCTACCGGCTGCGCGGCAAGGGTAGCCGCACCTGGCAGGACGCGATTCGCGAGGCGGCCGCGAGCGGTGCCGGCGAAATCCTGCTGACGGCGGTCGAGCGCGAAGGCACACGCATGGGCATGGACACAAGCCTGATCGCCGAAGCCGCAATGTTGACCGATATTCCACTGATCGCTTGCGGCGGCGCGGGTTCGCTCGCCGACTTCAAGGCGGCCACCGACTCCGGGGCCAGTGCGGTCGCTGCAGGGGCCTGGTTTGTCTGGCAGGGGCCGCACAAAGCGGTCCTGATCACTTATCCCGCCACAGCCGAAATCAACGCAGTCTGGGGGCATTGAAGTGACCTATCCGGGCAATCACCAAGTCTGCACCCGCTGTGTGATGGACGACACTGCCGCCGACATCAGCTTCGACGCCGAGGGTGTCTGCAACTATTGCGGCGAGTTCCTCAAACGGCTCGATCATTACGTCGACCCCGATCCAGCAGCGCGGCAAGGCAAACTCGAAGCGCTGGTCGCCAAGGTCAAGGAGCAAGGGCGCGGCAAGCCTTACGATTGCATCATCGGCGTGTCCGGCGGGGTCGACAGCAGCTACACGCTGGTCAGGGCCAAGCAGCTCGGGCTCCGTCCGCTCGCTGTCCATATGGACAGCGGCTGGAACGCCGAGGTGGCCGCCAACAACATTGCCAACCTCGTGCGCGGCCTCGGGGTCGATCTCTATACCCATGTGATCGAGTGGCCCGAGATTCGCGGGCTGATGGAAGCGATGTTCGCCGCCGACGTACGCGATGTCGAAGTGCTCTATGACAATGCACTCGCAGGGGTCGTCTATGGTCAAGCCGCGAAGTACGGATTGCATTACATCCTCGCCGGATCGAACATGGCGACCGAGGGGATGCGGATGCCGGGCGAATGGACCTGGCACAAGCTCGACAAGCGCAACATCGTCGGCATCTCGAAGCAGTTCGGCGGGCCCAAGCTCAAGACCTTCCCTGCAATCGGCACCATCAAATATGCCAAGCATATCCTGATCGACCGCGCGCACTGGATCGCGTTTCTCGATTTCATCGATTACCGAAAGGATGCGGCAATCGAGGAATTGCAGCGCGATTACGGCTACAAACCCTATGCCTACAAACACTATGAATCGGTCTTCACCCGGTTCTGGCAGGGCTACATGCTGCCGCGCAAATTCGGCTATGACAAACGCAAGCCGCACCTCGCGACCTTGGTCATGACCGGCGAAATGACGCGCGCCGAAGCGCTCCAGAAGATTACCGAAATCGCCTATCCCAGCCAGCGCGAGCTCGACGCGGACAAGACCTATTTCCTCAAAAAGATGGGCTGGTCCGAGGCCAAGCTCGAGGACTATCTCAACCGGCCCGAAGTGCGCCACGATGCCTATCCATCCGAGGCCGCACTGTGGGAGCGGTTGCTGGGACTATACCGCAGACTCAACCTTAAGGTCGGACGGCTGCGCTAGGTCAGGCGCACGCAGACCGCTGCGGCCAGCCCCGCCTCATGGGTAATCGAGACCATGCAACCGGGAAAAGTGGGCGCACCGTTTACATCGCGCCCGATCTCGATCCCGCGATATTCTCCGGCCGGCGAAGACTGGGCCGCCCCGGCCTTGACCACCGCTTCCTTGGCTGCCCAAATGCCGCATAGCGATTGGCGCGGGTCGGACTGTTCGATGCAATAGGCCAGCTCGGCTTCGGTGAAATTGCGATTGTAGAAGGAGTCGCTGCGATAGTCCGTACTCTCGGGCAAATTGGCCAGCGCCTGGAGGTCGATGCCCAGCCCGAGCGGGGCCAACGTAGCCGCAGCCGGGTGCAGGGCGCGCGGGCGTGACTGGTTTGCCACCCGCGGCGGCGCCGCATCCACCCCATCCTTCGGCTCTGCGTCGCTGGCTAGCTCGAGAATTTCGCTAACCGTCATCAGGTTCGACCTGAAGCGGCCGAAATCGGCGGCATGACCATTGTCATTGAGCCAAGCCACCAGCCGCGCCCGCTGGGTCGAGCTGAGAGCGATCCGCGATTCCGCTTCGACTGGTTCTCCGAGTAGCCGGCTCAGGAACGCGATCAGCCGCGTTTCCATTACCAGCCCTCCCAGCAGGCGGTGCAGCACAGCACTTCACCATGCGAGCCATCGACGATCTTGAGCAGCCCGCGCCGCTTGAACCCGCCGATCTCCTCCTCGACTGAGCGTTCGCAGAAGCTGCACACCGCCGCAGCTGATCCCGCTGCGCTGTGAACCGGCTGGCTGTCGGCCGCCGCATAGGAACGAATTCGCTTGATCAGCTCCTGCGCGAAATTGGCCGCCACCAGTCCCTCAGTAATGCGGTGATCGAAGGTCATGTTCAGCCCGAAGCAGCCGCCTTCGTCCCGGTTGACCGCAATGATGAAACACTGACCTTGCGGCAACAGCGGCACGGTGAAGCTGAGCGGCACCGCCGAGACATCGGAAATGGTAAAAGTCGAAGTCGCCACCTCTTCGAGCGACAGCTTCTGCCCGACGTACTTCATCAGCCCGCCGACGATTGCGTCCTGAACCTGGCTCAGCGACAGGGTTTCGACATCGGCCATCGCGTAAAGTGTGAGGCGCTTGCCCTCATCGAAACTGATCCCCGGCTTGATCCGCTCGTGCGGGACGATTGCGCCGTCGGCAAAGCGTGAGTTCAGCACCCGAAAGCGCTTCTCCGTGAGCAGCCGGGCGGCTTCGAAAACCAGCAGATCGAGGATCTTGTCCTTGAAAAAGGCCGGTGTCGCTGCGCTGCGCCGGATCGGTCCCACCGAGGCACCGAGCGATGCGGCGAGCGAATTGCCCGCACCGTTGCCCAGCACCGCAATTTCGGTCGCCTTGGCGATGCTGACCTTCGCGCCAGCAGGCGCGCCCCCAGCCACGTTGCCAGCGATCATCGCTTCCCAGCCAACTCCGTCGGGTGCCTTGGCAGCATTTGACGCTTCCAACAGTCTTGTCTGATCGTCGCCCTCAGCAGCGATAAACGCAATGGGCTGGCCGAGTTGCAGCAGGTCGCCCTGCACCAACCCATGAACCAGCAATCCATCCGCCGGACTTTCGACTTCCTGCACGACTTTGTGGTTCTCGATTTCGAACAGCAGCTGTCCGGTGCTGACCAGAGTACCCGATGCGAGCGGCGGTGCGGCAACCCGGGCAATATTGGCGCCGTGCATCGATTCCAGAATAATCGGGGTTGCCATCGGTATCTTTTAACTCACTGTGCAGCCGCAAAGGTTGACGGCGCGGCAATCTTGGTCAACTCGCAACGCCAGGCCGACCGTAGCATATGGATTGAGAATGCCCGATATTTCGGCATCGCTTTGCTCCCCGAACCCTCGCCGAATAGCTGTGCTTTTGCAGCAGTGCAATGTCGCGAACTGCTTGAACCGCGTCGCACTGGTAACCTCAATCTGCGCGAGCGCGCGGTGATGGAGATTTTCGCGGAATTGGGCTGGCTGCCGCGCGCGCCGAACGATTTCAGCGATCAAATCAAGGCGCTGCGCAAATTGGACGGCGGCTCAGCCGATTCGCTGCGCGCGCTGGCTGCCCATGCCCTGGATGCCGACCAACTGCTCAAGCTCGTACGGTTGCTAGACAAGGCTCGCAACTACGGTCAGCCGCTGGCCGGACTGACGCCCTTCCGGCTCGGCCTGATCGCCAATTCGACCATCGATTTCATTATTCCGGCGATTGTCGGCACAGGCCTGCGTTACGGTTTGGCGATCGAATGCGTGACCGGGCCGTTCGGCCAGACGATGCAGGCCGCGCTTGACGCTGATTCGGCAGTCAATGCTGCGCGATGTGACGCGGTACTGCTCGCGCTCGATCATCACAGTTACGCAATCGGCAGCACGCCCGGTGATGCGGACCACGCCCAGACAGCAATCGATAGTGCGCTCACCCAATTGGACGCGATGACGGGTGGATTGCGGCCGCATTGTCCGACTCTGATCGTACAATCCGTCCCGCCCCCGGCAGACACCTTGCTCGGCAGTTTCGATGCGGTGCTTGCCGGTTCCGATCTCAACCAGATCGCAGCTCTCAACCAAGCGCTCGCTCTTAGGTGCGCTGACGGCTCCCTGCACCTGCTCGATGTCGCTGCGCTGGCTGCGCGTGTCGGTCTTGGCGCGTGGCACGATCCGATCGCGTGGAACATGGCAAAACAGCCGTTCGCCCATCACCTGATTCCGTTTTACGCCGACGCGTTGTGCCGCCTGATCGCGGCGATCCGGGGCAAAAGCCGCAAGGTGCTGGTGCTCGATCTCGACAATACGCTGTGGGCCGGGGTGATCGGCGACGATGGCATGGCCGGGATCAACCTGGCCCAGGGAGACGCAACCGGGGAAGCGCACCTTGCCTTGCAGCGCTATGCCCTTGCGCTGCGCGAATGTGGCGTTGTCCTGGCGGTGTCATCCAAGAACACCGACGAGGTCGCCCGGCAGGTGTTCCGCGAGCATCCCGACATGTTGCTGCGCGAGGCGCATCTGGCGGTGTTCCAGGCAAACTGGGACGACAAGGCGAGCAACCTGAAAGCAATCGCGCAGTCCCTCAACGTGGGACTCGATGCGCTGGTCTTCGTCGACGACAATCCGGCCGAACGGGCGCTGGTCCGCCAGAAGCTGCCGCAGGTCGCCGTCCCCGAACTGCCCGACGATCCCGCCTGGTATGTCCGCACGATCGCCGCAGCGAGCTATTTTGAAGCGGCCGGTTTTGCCGACGAGGATCTTCGACGCGCGAGCTTTTATGCCGATAATGCCCGGCGAGTAGAGTTGCAGGCGGCAAGCGGGGATATCGACGATTATCTCCGTTCGCTCGGTATGACGATCCGGTTCGCGCCGTTCGATGCTGCAGGCCGCGCGCGGATCGCCCAGCTGATCAACAAGTCCAACCAGTTCAACCTGACCACGCGGCGCTACAGCGAGGCCGAAGTTGCGGCACTGGCTGATGATGACGCTGTGATGACCCTGCAGGTCCGGCTGGAAGATATGTTTGGCGACAACGGCATGATCTCGGTGGTGATCTGCCGTACACGCGGGACCGACTGGGAGATCGACACCTGGCTGATGAGCTGCCGGGTGCTGGGCCGCCGGGTCGAGCAGGTCGTGCTGGACCAACTCGCTGCGCTGGCCCGCGCGCGCGGGGCAAGGCGATTGATCGGTATCTATCGCCCGAGCGGCCGCAACACCATCGTGGCGGATCACTATGCCAAGCTCGGCTTCCGGCTCGATAGCGAGGATACTGACGGCGGACAGACCTGGACCTTGCCCATCGAAGAGGCTGGCGCTGGCGCAGCAGCCGCCCTATTCGCTGCGGTAATCGCCGAAGGATTTGGCGCAGGGGAACATGCCGATGAGCCATGAGGAAATTTACGCCGGCCTGAACGGGGTGTTCGATGACGTGTTCGAATACGAAGGCGCGCTTGGGCCCGGAACGACCTCGGACGATGTCGAGGGATGGGACAGCATCGGCCACGTCCGCATGATCCTCGCCGCCGAGAGGAAATTCGGGGTGCGCTTTCAGCCTTCGGAGGTGACCGGCTTCGAGAACCTTGGCGACCTGGTCGCGGCGATCTCCGCCAAGCTGGGCTGAGCGCAAGCCACATGCCCGCTACTCCGGAAAACCGCATCCACAACTGGCGCGATTGCAAGGCGTTCATCGCGGCCGACTATCACAGCCGCTCGGGACGGCGGCCGGTGTTCGAATTCCTGTTCAATCCGGTCGCCCGGTTTCTGGTGCTGATGCGGCTACTCGAATGGCTCGATGCGATTCGTGTGCCGTTTGTGCTCCGCGCGCCGATGATCCTGTGGTTCCGGCGATTGTCTCTGCGACTAGGGTTTTCGATCAGTCTTTATGTGTTCGGCCCGGGAATTGCCTTGCCGCATTACGGCAACGTGATGATCCACGGCGATGCCTGCATCGGGCGCAATTGCCGAATCCACGTCGGCACCGCGATCGCCGGGTCGGCGGTGATCATGGACCCGGCCGAAGTGCCCGAATTCGACGCGCCCATAATCGGCGACAATGTTTACATCGGCCCCGGTGCCAAGATGAACGGGCCGCTGCGGATCGGCAACGATTGCGTGATCGGGACGAACAGCGTCGTGACCCGCTCGTTCCCGATGGACGGTGTCACAATCAGCGGATTCCCGGCCCGAATCGTCGCGCGGCAGGGATCGCAGAACATGCTGGTGCGAGGCTGCGATTTCGTCCACGCCCTGGCGCGAAAGGGTGACGAATGACCCCTGCACCAACCGAATTTGACCGCAAGCTCGCACCCTATCCCAGTCTCGCAACTATCGTCGCCGCGGTGGTCACGGCCTGGCCCGAGCATGAGAAGTATTGCG
>JARXKR010000002.1:0-24200 GCA_030271565.1 Pseudomonadota bacterium | reverse complement strand
CATCAACGTCCCGATTAACAGCCCTGCCCCCGACCACATCTTCCTGTGGGAGAGCCCCGAGGAAATGACCGCCTTCGTTGAGGCGCAAGGGTTCGTGATCGATGAGGCGCATTTTCTGCCGCAAACCGGTTGCAGCCTCAAACGCGCGCTCAAGCTCAAGGTCAGTGTCAGCTGCGTCTATGTCGCGCATAAGCCGAGGTAAGCATCAGGCAAAGCGCGATTTAATGACGCGCGCCGGTACGCCCGCTACGATCATGTCGGGTTCGGCTATCGAACGAGTCACAACTGCTCCCGCCGCGATCACCGTTCCGCTGGGTATCGTCACGCCAGCAAGGATCGTCACCCGCGCGCCGATCCAGACATTTGAGCCAATCACCACTGGCGCCGCGTCAACCGGCTGGTAATTGATCGGAGTTTCGCGATCGGTAAAGCCGTGATTGGTCGAGATGATCGAGGTGCCGTGACCAATCGCGACGTTATCGCCGATGGTCACTCCGCCAAAGCAGCTCAGATTCGAATCGCGATTGATCGAGACGCGATTGCCGATCCGCAGCCCCTCGAACCCCTCGATGAATACGTGCGCGAAGACGTTGAGCATTGCGGACGGCTGTGCGGTGATTTTCCCGATCAACCAGCGCCGCAAGGGCAGCACCGACAAGGCCTCGATCCGCATTATCGCGAGATACGTGCGTACCGCCAGCTTTGCTGCGAAACCAAGCGGCCGGATTTTTACCTCATTGGACATCGGCTTAGCCTACAGCACCTGCCCGGCGTGACAAATAGCGGTTCCGCGCGGCAAATCCGACGATGGCCCCGAACACCAGATATTCGGCGCCTTGCAGCACAGCCAGCGCGGTCAGGAATCCGAGCAGGTCAGCAGTTGCCGCCCAGGCGTAACCAAACGCCAGCGCCATCGCTGCAACGCTCGCAGCATTGTGTATGAGCAGCCAGGCGGGCTTTTTCAGCACGAACACGCTGGTCGCCAGCGACATGGTTACGCTGCGCACCGCCAGCATCGGCGCGAGAATCACCAGAATCGTTCCGGCCATGGTCCATTGCACGCCGAGGTACAGTGAGATCACCGGACGCGCGAGGAGCATCAGCCCGGCCAGCATCGCCAGACTGATCAGCCCCGACCACAGCAGCGTCAGGCGGAACTCGGCCCAGAACTCGCCGCGCTCGTCCTGCGCCCGGGCGGCGCGCTGAAAGAACACCTGACTGAGCGAATCGTTGAACAGTTGCAGCGGCAGCACCGCGATCCGCTGACCGACCGAGAAAAACCCGACCGAGCGCACCCCGTACAGCGCCTGCAGGAAAAACGGGATCAGGTTGACTGCCAGCGCCGCGAGCAGCGAACCGGGAATATCGACGCTGACCTGCGCGCGAAAACGGCGGAACATGGCGCGCATCTGGTCGAAGCGTGGTCGACCGATGCCGTGGGCCCGGCGGGTAATCGCCAGCCCGAGCAGCGCTTGCGCCGAAAGGCCCAGACAGAATCCGACGATCAGCCCGGTGGCTCCCGGTTGCACCAGCGTTGCCGCGAGCTGGCAGAGCACCGTAACCGCCGTGCGCACTACCACCCCGACCGAGGCGAACCGAAAAGCATCGTGGCGCATCAGGTACATGGTGGTGGCGTTGGTTACGCCGGTGAGCAGCACCGCCACGAACAGCATCGGCGCCAAGAGGCCCAGCGAAGGTGCCTTAACGTACCACCAATACGCGGTTAGCAGCACAGTCGCGACCAGCGCGACCGTCAGCGCCACGCAGTAGCACAGCCACAGCATTGCCCGGCGTCCGCTGCGCGGGGCGGTCGCGAGTGCCAGCTCGAAGCGACCGCAAGCCAATGCTCCGGGAATCGCGGAGGCCGCAATGAAAGTGCCGAACACGCCGAACTCGGCTGGGGTGTAAAGCCGCGCCAGCATGGGATAGCTGGCGAGGTTGAATACCTGTGCCGCCGCCGTCCCAGTGAACAGCGCAAGAAACTGGTGCAGATAGCGTCGGCGATCCATGCCTTGGCCGCTCCGCTCAGCCTGCCGCCTGCGACGCTGCGTAGCCGAGGAACGCGTCCTTGTCTTGCAGCGCAGAGCGCAGCGTGCCCCAGAAGTCCTGCTCGAACGTCATGCCCAACTGCTCTCGAATTTTGGCGTTGGCGACGTCGAATTCCATGATGTCGCCGATCAGCGGATCGCCATGCTCGACTTGCAACTTGCCTTGCGGATCGAGGATTTCAAGCATGCCCTTGGCGAGATCGTTGATCGTGACGCGGATCCCCGAAGCGACATTGTAGGCCTCGCCGGTCGCCGCCGGATCGGTGGCCGCGGCGATGTTGGCCGCGACCAGATCCTTGACATAGGTAAAGCTGCGGACTTGCTCGCCGTGGCCGAACACGACCGGGTTCTTGCCCTCGGTGATGCGGCGCAGGAAGATCGAGACCACCCCGCCGAACTCGTTCGATTCCTGGCGCGGGCCATAAACGTGGAAGTAGCGCAAGATCGTGGTGTCGAGCCCGTAAAGCCGGTGGAACACGTCGACATAGCGCTCGCCTGCAAGCTTGGAGACGCCGTAATAGCTGACCGGCGCGAGCGGATGGTCCTCGGTAGTCGGGAAAATCTGCGGCTCGCCGTAGACCGAACCGGTCGAGGCATGGACGAACTTGCGCACCCCGGCGTCCATCGCATGGCGCAGCAAGTTGAGCGCGCCGCCGGCATTGACCTCCAGATCGCGCTGCGGATTGTCGAGGCAAATGTTCTTTTTCGAGGCGGCGTTGTGGAACACCGTATCGACCCCGGCGAACAGTTCGCGCATCGCCGCATTGTCGGCGCAGACATCCATCTCGGCGAAACGAAAGTTGTTGCGGCCCTTGAACAGCGCGACATTGCTTTGCTTGCCCGCCGACAGATCGTCGAGCGAGATCACGTCGGCGCCGAGTTCGACCAGCGCCTCGCACAGATGCGACCCGACAAATCCGGCCCCGCCGGTGACGATAACCTTGCGCCCAGCGAGCATCGCGGGATTTGACGGCATCTGAGTTCTCTCCGAATTTCAATTTCTCGCAGCTGCGTTAGTCTGACCGCAACTGTGCTGCAACCGCCAACCGGGCGGGCTGGTCAAGGGTGCGGTCACTGGCTAAGTCTGCAGCCGAGCGACAAGACCCAGCCACCGCGCTGAAAGGACCAAGCAGCCAGATGTGCGGGATCGCAGGCCTGATCGACCGGCGCGGACATGCACCCGGCCAAGCCCAGCGCATCCTCTCGGCAATGAGCGCGGCAATCGCGCGGCGTGGACCCGACGGCGCGGGTTTCTGGTCCGATCCGCATACCGGTGTCCATTTTGCGCATCGCCGCCTCTCGATCATCGACTTGAGTGAGGCCGGCAGTCAGCCAATGGCCAGCGGCGATGGCCGGGTGGTGCTGTGTTACAACGGCATGCTCTACAACGCGCCCGAACTGCGGCGTGAACTGGCAGCTGCTGGCTGCACCTTCCGCGGACACAGCGATACCGAAGTGATCGCCAACGCCTTCGCGCTGTGGGGTGCAGACCGCACCCTGCCCCAGCTCAACGGGATGTTCGCGCTCGCGGCATGGTGGCGCGGCGAGCGTACACTGGTTCTGGCCCGTGACCGGCTTGGCAAGAAGCCGCTCTATTGGGGCAAAGTGCCCGGCGGAGTCGCCTGGTCGAGCGAACTGCCTTCGCTATGCCGCCATCCGGACATCGACCGCAGCATCGATCGCGGGGCGGCGGCGAGCTATCTGCGCACTGGGCATGTCCCCGACCCGTTGTCGATCATCGCCGGGGCCGGAAAGCTTGCTGCGGGAACGATGCTGACGCTGCGCGATGGAGCCGAGCCCTCGATCAATCGCTGGTGGTCGCTGACCGAAGCTGTGGAGCGTGGACAGGCAGACCCGCTTCCGGGCGGACCCGATGCTGCGCTGAATCAAGCCGCAACGCTGATTGACGATGCAGTTGCGCGGCGGATGACCTCGGATGTGCCATTCGGGGCTTTCCTGTCGGGCGGGATCGACAGCTCGCTGGTGGTGGCGCGGATGCAGGCCCAATCGGCCCGTCCGGTGGCGAGTTTTGCGATCGGCTACAAGGAAGCGGCCTACGACGAATCGCGCGATGCCGAAGCGGTCGCGCGCCATCTCGGCACCGAGCATCAGAGCTTCATCCTTGCCCCGCACGAGGTGATCGACACGGTCGCGCAGCTCCCCTCGATCTATGGCGAGCCGTTCGCCGACCCTTCGGCGGTGCCCAGCACCATCCTCGCCGAACGCGCGCGCCGCCATGTCACCGTGGTTCTCACCGGCGACGGCGGCGACGAGGTGTTCGCTGGTTACAACCGGTATTCGGCGGCCAATGGCTTGTTGCGTAAGCTCGATCGGCTTCCCACCCCCGCGCGTGCAGCGCTCGCCAAACTTCTGGCCGCTCCCAGCCCCGCGGCGTGGGACCGTTTGTTCTCGTTGATTCCTGCCAGCATGCGTCCGCGCAGCGCAGGTGAGAAAATGCACAAGCTGGCCCCGCTGCTCGGTCTCGATCCGGCGCGACGTTATCGCCAGGTCACCAGCCAGTGGCTGGATGCCGATGCCATTCGCTGCGATCCGGAACCCGACGATCCGGACGAAGTGGCGGCGGGACTGGCGCTGCTCGACGACCCGGTCGAGCAATTGCGCTTGCTCGATCTGCTGACTTACCTGCCCGGCGACATCCTCACCAAGGTCGATCGCGCGACGATGGCCCACGGGCTCGAAGCACGCGCACCGCTGCTCGATTACCGGCTGGTCGAACTGAGCTTTCGATTGCCCCCCAGCACCCTGATGCACGGCGGACGGACCAAATGGATCCTGCGCACCCTGCTCGAACGCGACGTGCCGCGCGCGCTGTTCGAGCGGCCCAAGAGCGGTTTCGGCATCCCCATCGGCGATTGGCTGCGCGGGCCGATGCGTGATTGGGCGGAGGAACTGCTATCGGTGCAAGCGCTGGACGAGTGCGGCTTGGTCAAACCGGCGGCAGTGCGGGCCGTTTGGGCAGCGCACCTCTCGGGCAAGGTCAATGCGCAGTACGGACTGTGGACCGTGCTGATGCTCCAAAGCTGGCGGCGCTATTTCGCCTCGATCGCGGCGGCGTAAAGCCGCTCGTACGCATCCTGCATCGCTGCGACGCTGTACTGGGCTGCGACATGCGCGCGCTGGCGCTGGCCAATTGCTTCCAGTTCCGCCGGCGATTGTAGCAAGCGCGTCAATTCATTGCCCACCACTGCGGGATCGGGATCCGACCAGATCCAGTCGCAGTGACCAGTGCGGTAATCTTCGCGCGCCTGCAGCGATATCAGGGGCACCTCCATGGCAGCGGCTTCAAGCCCGGCGATTCCGGTAATCGAGCCGACGTTCATGCTCAAGTACAGGTCCATGTTGCCGATTGCCACTTGGGGATCGACCACCAGTCCGGGCAAATGCAGGCGCTGGCCTAGTCCCAGTTCGGTGGCCTTTGCGCGCACTGCCTCGATCATCGGGCCATCGCCTCCCATGATGAAGTGCACCTCGGGCATGTGCCGGGCAACCACAGCGAAAGCCGCGAGTGTGGCGAACGGATTGCGCTCGGCACGGATGCGGCCGATCGTGCCGACAATCTGCGCGCCCATCGGAATGCCGGTGTTGCGGCGCCAAGCGCCAACCTCCTCTGACGAAGGCACTGCGTCGATGGCCAAGCCATTGGGAATGACTGCGCTAAGCAGGGCCGGATGTCGCCTCAGGAAGTCGCTCCAGAACGGGTCTTCCGCCATCACTGCAAAGCCATCGCGGCCGCTTGCGAGCGCGGCCGCCAGCCACCGCTGGCGCGGGCGGATCGGCATGCCAACGCCGTGGAAGGTTTCGACGATCGCCGGGCGCCGCTGCCCGCGCAGGTGCCGCTGGACCTTGAGCAGCGTGCCCAGCACTGCCGCATAGGTCAGGTGGCAATGCACGACATCGACGCCGTCGAACCATGCCCGCCGCCGCCACAACCACAGCGGCAGGGCACCATAGGCGGTGAGCTTTTGCCCCTCGCGCGGAGACACGACCTGCAGGTCGATCGCCGGATCGAGCCGGTCGCGGATCAGGCGCGGGTCGGCGGGTTGACCCGCGATGATACTGACCTCATGCCCGCGCCGGTGCGCTTCGTTGGCGAGATCGACCAGGACCTTCTCGGCTCCGCCCTTGGTCAATGCCGGGATGACATGGACAATTCGCATGGACAGTGCCGCGCCGCCGCGCTCAGGCCGTGCCCAGGATGCTGGTCAGCACCTGTTCGCATACTTCCATTGCGGCAACTCCGGCATCGGCGTCGGGAGCGTCGACCGACAGCTGGCCCCGACATCCGGCAAGGAAAGCCAGCAACTCAAGCTGCAAGGCCTCGCGCGGCTGGACCTCGATTGCCTCCTCGGACTTGGTGATCCGGTACGGCTCGCCCGGGCGCTGCTCGAGCCCGGTGTGACGGCTGATGGTCACTTCCTTGCGCAGCAATTCGCAGTCGACGAACATGTCCTTGCAGGTCGCCTGAATGGTACGCATCTTTTTGTCGGTGATCCGGCTCGCCTGGATTCGGCTGAAGCGGCCATTGGCGTGCGTCAGCAGCGCGGCCGCATAGTCGATCATCGGTCCTTCGGCGATGCCATGCGCGGTAACCAACGTGATCGGACCATTGAGATGCAGCGCGAGGTCGATGTCGTGGATCATCAGATCGGTGACCACGTCGACATCGGTGATCCGCGCGGAAATCTTGTTGGTCCGGACGAAGTCGACGCTGACCACCTGCTCCGATCGGTCGAGCAACTGCTTCATCAGGACCACCGCCGGATTGAACCGTTCGATCAGTCCGACTTGCATGTGCACATCGTGCGCGCGAACCAGGTCGCGCATGGCGATCGAGCTGGCGAGCCGCTCGGTGATCGGCTTTTCGATGAAAACATGCCCGACGTGTTCAACCGCGAGCCGGATGAAGTGCTCGTGCGTTGTGGTCGGGCTGGCAATGACCACGGCCTCGACCTCGCCGAGCGCAGCGGCGACATCATCGACATGCCTCACCCCGGCAGCGCCCGCGATCGCGGTGCCATGCGCCGTGTCGAGATCATGAACCCAGCGCAAGTCCGCCGCCGCCAGCAGCGACAGCACGCGCAGGTGGTTCTGGCCCATCCGACCGAGCCCGATCAGTCCGATCCTGACAGGTTTGGCCATGGTTAATCCATCCCCTCTGGCGCATCGACCGTGACACGGTTTCCGGCTGCGTCGACCTTGCCCACCGCGCGTGCCGGATTGCCCATCACCAAGGTGTAGGGTGCAACGTCGCGGGTGACGACTGCCCCCGCGGCGACCATCGCGTATTCGCCGATGGTGACCCCGCAGACAATCGTGGCATTGGCCCCGATGCTGGCACCAGTGCCGACATCGGTTGGCGTGACAGTCCAGTCGGGATTGTCGGCGCGCGGCACTTTGTCGTTGGTAAAGCAGGCGTTGGGGCCGACGAACACCGCGTCACCAAGGGTCACGCCGTTGTAGATCGACACGCTGTTCTGCACCTTGCAGCCTCTGCCGATGGTCACGGCGTGATCGATGTAGACATCCTTCGAAAGGATGCAGTCGCTGCCGATGACCGCGCCTTCGCGGATCTGGACATTGATCCAGACTTTGCTGCCCGGCCCGACGATGGCGCGCGGATCGACGTGCGCGCTCGGATGGATGTAAGCTGCCTCGGGCATCGAACTAATCCGCCATCGCTGCGACAATCCGGTCGATCGTCGTGTCCTCGAGATAGGGGTGCATCGGCAGACTGAACACCCGGTCGGCGGCGTCTTCGCTGACCGGGAAGTCGCCGTGTGAATAGCCCAGGTTGGCAAAGGCTAGCTGCTCATGCAGACCTTTGGGATAGTAGATCATCGTCGGCACACCGGCCTCGGCGAGCTTGGCCTGAAGCGCCGCTCGCGCCGCCGCGTCGATGGCCTGCACCGTGTATTGCGCCCAGGCGCTGGTCATCCCTTCGGGCACTTGCGGGATCACCAGTGGGAGTGCCGCGTCGGCGATCTGGGCAGCATAGCGCGCCGCGACCCGCTGACGCGCGGCAAGTTCGTCCTCGAAGATGTCGAGCTTCACTTCGAGCACCGCCGCCTGCATCGCATCGAGCCGCCCGGTTATCCCCATCCGCACATTTTCGTATTTGTCACTGCCTTGTCCATGCACCCGGATCGAGCGCAGCACCGCATCGAGTTCGCTGTCATCACAGAAGATCGCCCCGCCATCGCCGAAGCAACCGAGCGGTTTGGCGGGGAAGAACGAGGTGCAACCAATCTCCGCCAGTGCCCCCGCGCGCTTGTTTTGCGCCGATGCGCCAAAGCTTTGCGCGGCGTCTTCGATCACGAACAGATCGTACCGCGCGGCGATCGCATTGATCCGCTGATAGTCAGCCGCGAGCCCGAACAGATCGACTGCCAAAACCCCTCTAGGGCGCAATGCTTCGTTATCGTGCGCCGCAATCGCGGCCTCGAGTGCAACGGGATCCATGTTGAAGCTGCCGGGCTCGATGTCGACGAAGACAGGCGTCGCCCCGACCGTGGCAATCGCTTCGGCGCTGGCCATGAAGGTGAACGGCACGGTAAACACCGCGTCGCCCGGCCCCACCCCTTTGGCCATCAGCGACATCACCAGCGCATCGGTGCCAGAGGCGCAGCTGATGCAGTGGCGCGTGCCGGCAAACCGGGCGAGCCGTTCCTCCAGCCGCTGGACGACCGGGCCGAGAATGTAGGTGCCGCCGCGCATCACATCCAGCACCGAGTTTTCGACTTGCTCGGCAATCCGGGCGTATTGTGCCTTGAGGTCGATAAACGGGATCATCGGCTAGTCTCGATCCAATGCGTTTCGTTGATACCGTCAGCGGTTGCCAGTTCGGCGGCGCGGCGCGCGCTCCGGACCAGATAAACCGCGCCAAAGACGAGATAGAGCGCGGGCGTGAACATCTCGCGCTGACGCAGGCCCAGGCCGATATTGTAGTACATGACGGTCAGCATCGCGATCATCGCAATCAGGAAAATCGTCGCGAACCGGACCGGAAACGATTGGCGAAACATCGCGCGCCACGACCGGCTTTCACGGACCAGAACCGAGCTCACGTAAAGCATGAACACGTTCTGGAACGAGGCAACGAAGCCGAACAGTCCGCCCGCGCCAATGAAGATTGGCAGGTAGAGCAAGCTAATCAGCCTTACCGGAAACGCCCGCGTGACCAATCCTTCGGCATCGCCGGCAGCCGTTGCAAAGGTGGTTGTCTGCAGTTCGACATAGTTCGCCACCGAACCCACGCTCGCCAAATCGAGTTTCAGACTCGATTGAACGGTCCCAACCAGCACGTAGAGAACCGGGATGATCGCAACGATCAGCAAGGCACGGAGCGTCGGACTGATGCCTCTGCCGGTCATCAACGTCAAAGCCAATGCCGCCACCGCAACCAGCGCCACGTGCAATCGGAACAGCACCATGATTGCAATTGCCAGCCCAAACCACACCCAGCGCCGCGAAATCGCCATGGTCGACCACAACACCATGGCGCAGGCCAGAAACAGCGGGGCGTCCTTGCCGATGGCGCTGGTCCAGAAATACATTCCGGGCATGAACATCATGATCGTGAAGATCGGTGGCCAGTGTTGACCGAGCACTTCGGCCAGCTCTTCCAGTGTCCGGATGAGCAGAGCTATGCCCCACAGCCCGAATGCCTGGAACAGCAAAAAATAATCCAGATAACTGCCGCCCATAAGAACGCGCATCCACTGCACGAAATAAACCACAAAGGTGGTTCCGAGCGAGAAATCTAGAAAATAAAACCCGTACGGATCAAAATAATAAAGTTTGGTGTCGGCGTCATTTGTTTGAACATATTGATAGTAGATCACTGCTGTAACTACATGCATCGATGCAATAAGCGCGAAAAAGCCGATCTTGCGGTTGGTGTAGCTACTGCTCATCCACAGCGCGGCCAAAAGCCCAAGGACGATTCCGGCGAACCCGACAAAGGTCATGGCGCACCTGCCTGATCCGGCCTGGTCCGGGGCTGCAGCATTGCTGCCAGCATGAAGCCGAACACCGCCGCAATAGCCGCCGAACGCAGCGGATAATCGACAATCGAGTGGATGACGACGAGCATCGACCCGAGTGCGGCCGCTTGGGGTAAGCGCCACCGCCGGCCAGGCTCGCCCCAGACACGAGCCGTGTTGACGAACAGCCAGCCAGCAAACACCGCCATCAGTGCCAGCCCGGGCAGCCCCAATTCAAGCGCGACTTCAGCGGGATCGTCATGGGCATGGTTGGTCCACTCGCGATTGCTGCGCTTGCCGCCCGATTCCATCAGGTAGATCGCCGGAAAGCTGCCCAGCCCCGAGCCCACTGGCAGGAACTTCCGCGCTGCAGAAAGCGTGGTCGCCGACATGACGGTCCTGCTTTTTGCCGAAGTCCCGACCTTGTCGGCCATCACCCCGCTGGTCAGGCTCAGCACCATAAGACCGCCGAATGCAGCAAGGCCAAGCGCAACGAGGCGGCCGGTCTGGCGGCGTTCGAGCAAAGCTTGCCCCGGCCCGAGCAGTATTGCTCCAACCAGCGCAGGGATCAGCAGCAGGCGGCCCGCGTTGGACCCGATCGACAGCACCCCCAACGCGCAGATCGCCGCCGCACCATAACCCAGATATCGAGCGTATTTGCTCAGCGTCGACCGGCCGCGCGTTGCTTGCGCGCGCTGCAGTCCGGCCATCGCCAAGGGCATCGCGACCAACAGAAAGGTCGTGAAGTGATTGGCGTTGGCAAACAGCCCGACCGGATCGCTGCGGTTGGTGATCGCATAAAGTCGCAGCGGCGAACTTTCACCGCCCAGCAACTGGGCCAGACCCAGCAACACCGAACCGCAGGCGATCAGCACCATGATCGTGGCCACCCGCCGCACCCCTGCCTCATCGAGCTGGCGCGCGGCAAGATAGCTGGCAATTGGAACCAGCAGACCTAGCGCGCTGCGCACTGTCCGGTCGTCGGTCAGGCTGATCGGCAGCCACGGCAGATCCATTCCCAGCAGCCGGTAACCCTGTGCGACGAATTCGCGCCCCGGCAGGTGAGTCCACAAGCCTGGCGGCAAGGGAATTAGGGTCACAGCGATCCAGGCCAGCAGCGATCCGGCAAGATAGAGCAGAAATCGTTCGGCCGGCTGGCGCTCGCCGCTTCCCGAACGGGCGATGGAATGCGCGATGATCAGCGCCGCGCCAAGTTGCAGGACCAGGTTTGCCAGCACCCCGCCATTGCTGGCGCCGCCGAGCACCAGACAAGCGACGAACCAGCAACTCACCCAGATTACCGTCCGGTTGGGGGCTGCCGAGCCTGGCCGATTGGCACGGCGGGTCATGATGCCGTGACCTTGAATGCGGTCACTTCGATCTCGCTGGCCTCACCGCCATTGTCGCCGGCCTTGATCGCCAGACGCTGGAGCGGGCAACCTTGCGGGACGACGAACGCCACCCGCAAGGTACTGTCGTCGCCGCGCAGATGGCCGAGCGAATATGTGCCGAGCGGCTGGTCCTGATTCAGGCATTCGAGCACCAAACGGTTGTTTGCCGGTTTGGCCAGGCCCGCGTCGCGACCGGTCAATTCGACCGTCCAGCGCCCGGGGTTCAGCGCCAAGGTCTGTTCGATCAGCGTTGCGGAGCGATCGCCGCTGGCGTGAAGGCGCATCGCCCAGCCGCCGTTGCCGCGCGCGACCCGCTCGGTGTAATCTTCAGCCGAAGCGGCTGCGATCCAACCAAACGGTTTGAAAGGCGGTTCGGCGGTGAAGTTGCCATCGTAGATCGGCGAACGCGGGTCGATCCCGACATAACCGCGATAGAAAGCATGCGCGCGCTCGACTTCACCGCGCGAAACCATCGCGCCGACAAATTGCATCCGCTCAAGATCGACACTGCCGCGGCGGACTGCCGGAACCGGATCGGCCAGCAACGCGATCAACAAGTCGTCGCCGATGACCTTGGTTTCGATCGCCTTGGTTACCAGCGCGGTGCGCCACACGGGATACTGGCGCAATTTTGCGATCACTGCGGCGCGGCTTTGGGGATATTTGAGCAGGTCGGCAAGCACCGGCATCAACGCGTCGGTGTAGTCGCCGCTGAGCGTCAGCACCTTGTCGAGCAGGTCGAGCGAGCGGTTGAAATCACCGCGCCGGGCATAGTCCGCAGCAAGCCAGATTTGCGGCGCATCAAGGCTTGGCTGGCGCTGCAGCGCGGCTTCCATCAACGGATGGATTTGATCGAACGGGGTTGGCTTTGCCTGGGTCCGGGCGACACCGACCAGAACGAACGCCGCGGCTTGCAGCGGATCGCGCAACGCCAGCTGCCGGGCCTGCGCCTCGAGCAACGCCGGGTCTTTGGTCGTCGCCAGCGCTTTGGCCAAAACCAGACGCGAACGTACTGCGGGAGACTGGCTGGCCATCGCTTCGCGCAGCAGCGTCGCGCCGATCAGCGCCAGCATCGTCACGACAAACAGCACTGCAGCCACAATGCGGACGGCGAATGCCTTGCGCAAGAAGCTGACCTCGGGTTCCATCAGGACTTACTTCACCAATACGATCTTACGGTCTGGATCCTGCTCCGTGCTGCGCGCCGCGCCGCCGTAATCGTAAGAATAATTGTAACCGTAGCCAGAGCCGTAGCCAAGCTTCTGACTCTCAAACTTGTTGAGCACGGCGCCGAGCAGCGGGGTCTTGGACGCCAGCAGGCGAGACGCGGCAGCGAGGATGGCGGAGCGGTGCGGACCGGCCGATTCGACTACCAGAATGGCGCCTTCGACCACCGAGCCCATCAGCGGCGCATCGGCCAAGCCAACCACCGGCGGTCCATCGACTATAACGTAGTCGTATTGCCGCTTTGCTTCATCGAGCAACGCGGCGAAAAGGCTGTCCGAAAGCAGCGCTGCGGGATTGGGTACCGACGGCCCCGAGGGCACGACCGAGAGGTTCTCGATCTCGCTCTTGCGAGCGACGCCAGACAGTTTCTGCTCGCCGTTGAGTACGTTCGAGAGACCCAGTGTGTCATTGCGCGAAATATCGCCGACATAGAAACTGGGTTTGCGGATATCGGCGTCGATGATCAGAACTTTCCTGCCCAATTTGGCGAGCGAGACCGCCAGCGAAAGCGCTACGCTGCTCTTGCCCTCACCCGGGCGGGAACTGGAGACCAGCAGGGTTCGCGGAATGCCGTGGGCAGTGGTGAACTGCAGCGTCGTGCGCAGCGAGTGCGCCGCTTCGATCAAGTCGGATTTGGGATCGAGGAGCGACTCGAGGAACGATTCGTCGTCGTTCGACGCAGGCAGGACGCCAAGCAGGCTCATGTGCAGCTTGGATCGCACATCTTCAGGTGACTTGATCGTGTCATCGATGAATTCCAGCAGGAACACCCCGACCAGACCGACGAACAGACCGAGCAGCAGACCCAAGATCACGTTGGTGAAGACGTGCGGCGAAACCTGCCCCTTGGCGGGCAGCGCCTTGTCGACGATGGCGACCTTGTTCGAGCCCAGCCCGCCGGTTACGCCGACCTCTTTGTAATTCTGCAACAGCGCATCGTAGAGCGCGCGGTTGGTATCCACGTCGCGCTGCAGGATGGTATACTGGATGCTGCGCGAGCGTAGATCGAGCACCTTGCTTTTGAGTGCATCGACCCGGTCCTGCAATTCGCGCTCGCGCGCGATGGCACCCTGGTAATCGAGATTGGAGGCCGAAGTCATGCTCCCGCGCGCCCGGGCGATGTTCTTGTCGAGCGAGGCGATCTGCTCCTTGAGCGCAATCATCGCCGGCAGATCGGGCAAGAATATCGCGAGTTTGGAATCGTACTCGGCCTGTGCATCGGCGCGCTTTTTCAGCAGTTCCTGCAGGACGGGATTCGAGTTGGCCTCGGTCGTCGCCTGACCACCGCGCGATTGCATGGCGCGTTGCTCGGCCGCAATCCGGTCCGACCGCGCCTGCGCCAGCGCGTTGTTGAGCGTAACCAGATTCGCGACTTCGAGCGACTGACGCGCAGTGCCCTTTTCATCACTGCCAAGTTCGATGATGCCCTGATTGGCTGCATAAGCGACCACCTGCCGCTCGGAATCTTCCAGCTTGGTCCGGGTCGAGGCGATCCGGTCCTCGAGGAACTTGCGCTGATAGGCAGTCGCCTGAAACTCGCGATCGAGGTTGCTGGCGATGAACTGCTCTGCGTACGAATTGGCCAGCAGCGCCGACATCGAGGCGTTGGGCGAGGTCACGCTGATATCGACCAAGCGGCTATTACGGACTGCTTCGATCGACACCTGACCGCGTAACTGTTGGGTCGCCTGATCATGCCGAACGGCAGCATTGGCACCTTGCGTGGCGTATTCAGGGTTGTTGGCCAGGCGCTGGGCATCGACCACCCGTTCGGCGAGATCGCGACTGTTGAGCAGGCCCATCTGGGTCGCGAGAAATTCGGTGTTGTTGATCATCACCGGGCGACCAGCATCGGCTCCCTTGATCGTGACCGCATCCTCTTGATTGATCTGGATTTGCGCGGTTGAGACGAACAGCGGGGTCAAGGTCAGCGACAGCCCCAGCGCGAGCAAGGGCCCGAGAATTGCCGCGGCCAGGATCACCAGCTTCCAGCGGTTAAGGATACGGAAGATATCCGCAGGATCGAGCGCCCGAGCCAGTCCGCCACCCGAAGGGGAGAGCGACTGATTAGCTACCGCAAAGGATTCGAGCCCGGTGCCGGTCCAGGGCGACGCGGCATTGTTGGGCGCTTGCGGCGATGGCAGCGGTTCGTCGGTCACTTGATTTCCCTAGGTTTCGTTGTCGCTCAGAATACGCGCGCAAAGTATAGCAAAGGCACGGCCTGCAGGATGTCGCGGTAGGCCTTGCCCAGTTTGTTGCCGTCAATGACTATGATGTCGTTGCCGTAGATGATTGGGTTAGGTGACGTCCCCTCGCGAATCGTCGCAAGATCGAAAGCCGCTGCACGTCGCTCGCCGTTGATCTGGCGGAATACCACAACGCGGTGCGAGTTAGCGTCTGCGTTTGGCCCCGAGGCCAGCGCTATCGCCGAAAGCAGATCAAGGCGCCCGCGGATTTGGAACATGCCCGGTTTGGTCACCGACCCTTCAACCGTAATCGTCCGCGGAACCGCCTCCTTGATGCTGACCTGCACCGAGGGATGACGCACATATTTGGCCGCCAGCCGGTCGGCGATGATCCCGGCGACCTGATCGGGCGTCTTGCCATCGGCCTGGACCGTGCCGACGAGTGGCATCGAAATGTTGCCGTTGGTATCGACCTGAATGTCGCGGTTGAGCTCGCTCAGCTGATAGACAGCCACCGAGACCACGTCCAACTTTCCGATGATCCCTTCCTCGCCCAAAGCGGGTCGATCGGTATCGGGAGCGGTGAAGTTTGGAACGTCATATGGAACCGGCCCGCCGCGTCTCGCACAGGCGCCCAGCGACAAAAATGCAAAGGATGCCAGCAACAGCAACGCGACTCGACTGAACAAGCGAACACCTCTCGAACTTCATAGACCCGCGCAGATTGAATATCATGCCCAGGGCGCCGCTAATCCGGCTTTGGTCTATGGCTATCCGGTTGCTAGCGCATCTTTCGGGCAACTAGCAACAGGCTAGTAGGGTTATTTCAGGCAGCTTCGAGGAAATGGCGCTTCGGTTCGTTCGGGATCGAAGCGTCAGGATCGGCTGGACACAGCGCAACCGATAAACCAACAAGCGCGCCATGGCTAAGCGCAAGCTCATCGTGATTGTCGATACGGGTCCGCTCGGCGACCGTATTGCGGAGTGGCAGCGGTGCGCTCTCGAAACCTTGGGCCCCGACGATGATCTAGTCATGCTGGCCTGTACCAACACTGCTTTGCCCCGCCGCGCCTTGCGCTACCCGCTGTATTACGCGCTCAACCTGTTCACCGTCCGCAATGCACTGACCCGCAGCGTCGCGCTCGGGCAACTGGCCGCCAAGGTTTCTGACCGGATTGAATTCGCCAGCGGATACGACGGTGCATGGCAGGCTCTGCCCGAGACAGTCCTCGCCCGCATTGCAGCTCACCGTCCGGATGCGATCATCAAACTGGGAATGGGATTGCTGCGCGTTCCGGACGAGCTCAAGGTGCCTATCCTGTCGTGGCACCACGGCGATCCGGAACATTTTCGTGGACGACCAGCGGGCTTTTGGGAATTGCTCGCGGACAGTCCGGTGCTGGGTCAGATGGTCCAGGTGATCGGCAACCGGCTCGACGCGGGCCAAGTCGTCGCCTTTGCCGAAACGCGGGTCATCCGGCACAGCTGGAAAGCCACCCTGGTCGAGGCGTTTCGCCATTCGCATTTGCTGCTCGCCCCCGCGCTAGAGAACGCCATTGCGGGACGCAGCCTGACCAAGGCGACAACCGGCAGAAACTACCGGCTACCGGGTAACCTGCAGGTGGCCCGTCTGGTGGTTCAGCTTGGCGCGGCCAAGCTGGGCCGGATCGCCAGCGGCGCATTGCGCGAGAAGCGCTGGCGGGTCTCGCGCGCTCCTGTTTCTTCGTCCGGCGCAGCGGTCGCGCTGGCTACCGGACAGCAGACTTTACCCGAGCAAGCAGAGTGGTGGACGCCCAACCTTCCGCCGGGCTGTTCGTTTATTGCCGACCCGTTTTTCGGGAGCGGCCAAGACGAGCTGTTGGTCGAAGCGATGCCGCGGTGGAGCGGCAAAGGGCGAATTGACTTGGTCACTCCTACGGGCAGCAGGCAGCTCTCGACTGGACCAGGCCATCACAGCTACCCCGGGCTGGTCGCGCAGAACGGCAAGACATACTGCGTGCCCGAGATCGCCCAGTGGAGCGCTTCGGCAGCGTTTCGCTGGCAGGTGGATTGGCTGCGTGAAACCGAGCTCAAGTTCGGCGGCGCGCACCGCCTGACCGATCCCACGTTTGTCTGGCACTGCCAGCGGCTCTATTTGTTTGCCAACGATGCGCGGTTCGGCAGCGGGGTTTTGCGGCTGTGGTCGGCGGCGGGGCTGTTCGACCGGTTTACCGAGCACCCTTCCAGCCCGATCAGAATAAGCCCGCGCGGTGCCCGCATGGGCGGCAATCTTTTGCACGAAGGCGACCGTCTCATCCGGCTTGGTCAGGATTGCTCGCGCGATTACGGTGACGGCTTGGTTGCCTTCGAGATCGAGCAACTCTCGCCCTCCACCTACCGCGAGCGCAAGATCGGGACGATGCAATTTTCCGACCGCAAGGGCCCTCATACCTTCAACTTTGCTCCCGATGGAACGGCAGTTGTGTTTGACTGGTACCGCGAAGCCATTACTCCAATGGCCGGAATCCGACGCCTGATGGCGCGGGTCCGGCGAGGTTGAGGAACAGGTTGCAGCAATGAAAGATTTTGCACTGATCGGGGCCGCTGGCTATGTCGCCCCGCGGCACATGCGGGCGATCCGCGACACCGGCAACCGGCTCGTCGCGGCGCTCGACGGCAACGATACAGTCGGGATCCTCGACAGCTACTTTCCCGAAGCGCATTTCTTTACCGAGTTCGAACGGTTCGACCGTTTCCTCGACCTGCGCAAACGGGACGGGTGCGGGGTCGATTACATCAGCGTGATGTCGCCCAATTACCTGCACGATTCGCATATCCGCTTTGCCCTGCGCGGCGGGGCCAATGCGATCTGCGAGAAGCCGCTGGTGGTCAATCCGTGGAACATCGATGCCTTGCGCGTGGTCGAGGGCGAGAGCGGCCGCAAGGTCAGTTCGATCCTGCAACTGCGGCTCCATCCGAGCATTGTGGCCCTGCGTGAAAAAGTGGCCGCTGCGCGCACTGCCGGACATGGGCGGTTCGCGGTCGACCTGAGTTACATCACCAGTCGCGGGCGCTGGTATTTCCAGAGCTGGAAAGGCGAAGAGAAGAAGTCCGGCGGGATTGCCGCCAACATCGGCATTCATTTCTTCGACATGCTGCTGTGGGTGTTCGGCCCGGTCGAGGCCACCACGGTCAATCACCGCGCCGAAGACAGCGCCAGCGGGACACTGCGGTTTCGCGATGCCGACGTCCGCTGGTTCCTCTCGATCAACTCCGATTATCTCCCCGAGGATATTGCTGCGAAGGGCCAGACCACCTATCGCAGCATCACCCTCGATGGCGAAGAAATCGAATTTTCCGACGGCTTCACCGACCTTCACACCGACAGCTATCGCCACATCCTCGACACCGGAGGCTTCGGGCTCGACGATGCCGAACCGAGCATCAAGCTGGTCTATGACATCCGCCAGGCGCCATTGGTCGGCAAGCAGGGCGATTACCACCCACTGGCAGCGCGGGCGATCGTCGCATGACCATTCACCCCACGGCGATAGTCGACGACGGGGCGCAGATCGGTGACGCTACGCGGATCTGGCACTGGGTCCATGTCAGCGGCGGGGCGCGGATCGGCCGCGGCTGCTCGCTCGGCCAGAACGTTTATGTCGGCAACCGGGTGACGATCGGCGACAACGTCAAGATCCAGAACAACGTCTCGGTCTATGACGACGTCACGCTCGAAGACGATGTCTTTTGCGGACCGAGCATGGTCTTCACCAACGTCTACAACCCACGCGCTGCGGTGCCGCGCAGGGACGAATATCGCCAAACTGTCATTCGCCGCGGAGCGACCTTGGGGGCCAACTGCACGATCGTCTGCGGGGTTGAAATCGGCGAGAATGCCTTTGTCGGCGCAGGCTCGGTGATCAATCGCGATGTCCCCGCGTTCGCCCTGATGGTCGGGGTGCCAGCCCGCCAGATCGGCTGGATGAGTGCATTCGGCGAAAAACTCGACCTGCCGCTCGCAGGGGAAGGCGAAGTGCACTGCCCGAACGATGGCTCGCTCTACCGCCTGTCCGGTTCGCGGCTGGAGCGCATGAGCTAAGCCGAACTGCGGTCAGTTCAGACCGAGATGTGCGAGCATCGCCTGGTTGACCTTGTCGACCGCATACTTTCCCCGGCAGAACGCAAGCCCCGCCGCACCCATCGCTCGCCGCGCCTGCGCATCGCCAGCCAACTGCCGCATGGCTTGCGCCGTTGCCGCAACGTCCTTGACCTGGACCAGCAAACCAGTGCGGCCGGGGAGCACAGTCTCGCGGCAGCCCGGCGCATCGGTCGTAATCACGGCCCGGCCCATCGCCATCGCCTCGAGCACGGTGCGCGGGGTGCCTTCGCGGTAGGACGGCAGCACATAGACACTCGCCTCGGCCAACGCTGGGCGGACATCATCAAGCGCACCGAGATAGTCGAGTCCCGCCGCCTGCCAGCGTCTCAGCTCCTCCGGTAAGATCGAGTCCTGCCCCTCATCGAAGAACCCCGCGAGCGCGAAGCTGGCGTTGCAGCCCTCCCCCAACAGCAAGGCCGCCGCCTCGCCGTATTCGCGCACGCCCTTGTTGCCGAGCAGCCGCGAGATCATCAAGAAGCGCGGCTCGGGCGGCAACGGCGCCACTGTGTAATGCGTCATATCGACCCCGGAGCCATCGACCAGCCGGGCTTTGGCGGGATCGGCCAGCGCCCGAGCTGCTACGAAATCGGCCTGGTCGTCAGGATTCTGGAAAATCACCACCCGGTTGCCTGCGGTCGCCAGCCGGTACAGTCGCCGCGAGGCTTGGCTGACCAGCCGGCGGACCAGCCCGGCGCCCGGAATGAAGGCAAAGCCCAGACCGGTGATCAGCGCCGCGCTCTCGACCCGCTCGGCGCGCGCGGCAAGCGAACCCCAGATGCATGGCTTGATCGTGTAACCCAGCACGAGGTCGATGCGGTTGCCCCGGATCAGTTGCCGGATCGCCCGAAAGTAACCCAAATCGGTCAGTGGATTGAGCCCGGACCGGGTCAGCGGCACGTCGTGCGGCACTGCACCGAGCGCTGCGACGCGCTCGGCCGCCTCGCCGGTCAAACCCGGCGCGCTGGCATGAACGACATGACCCTGCGCGATCATTGCCGCAATCAACGGCCCGCGAAAGTTGACCAGCGACGGGGCATAGGATGCGTTGACAAGGATCGTGCGGCGCGTCATTCGACGCCCTTAACGGGATTGCTCGGCCCCTGCCACCCGCTTGACCACCCAGGTGAAAAGACGCCGCATGCTCAACTCTTCGGTCGCCCCCTGGCCCTCCTATACCGAAGAAGAAGTTGCCGCGGTCGCTGCCGTACTGCGCAGCGGCAAGGTCAACTACTGGACCGGTGAGGAATGCCGGCAATTCGAGCGCGAATTTGCCGCCTTCGCCGGCTCAGCCCACGCGGTATCGCTCGCTAACGGCACGCTGGCGCTCGATCTGGCCTTGCGGGCGCTGGAGATCGGCCCGGGCGACGAGGTTGTGGTCACCCCGCGCACCTTCATCGCCTCGGTCTCATCGACCGTGAATGCGGGTGCGACGCCGGTCTTTGCCGATGTCGACCGCGACAGTGGCAACATCACTCCGGCAACTATCCGCGCCGTCCTGAGCGAGCGCACCAAGGCGATCATCCCGGTTCATCTCGCTGGCTGGCCGTGCGACATGCCCGGTATCCTCGGCCTCGCCGATCCGCTCGGCATCGCGGTGATCGAGGATTGCGCGCAGGCGCATGGGGCGCGGATCGATGGCCGCTCGGTCGGCAGTTTCGGCAAGGTCGGCGCGTGGTCGTTCTGCCAGGACAAGATCATCACCACTGGCGGCGAAGGCGGAATGGTGACTACCGACGATCCGGATCTGTGGTCCAGGATGTGGTCCTACAAGGACCACGGCAAGGATTGGGATGCGGTCTACCAGCGCGAACATCCGCCGGGATATCGCTGGCTGCATGAAGGTTTCGGGACCAACTGGCGGATGCTCGAAATGCAGGCCGCGATCGGCCGCATCCAGCTGCGGCGACTGGCCGACTGGACCGCGCGCAGGGCCGAAATCGCGGCGTGTTACGCTGCTGCGCTGGCGCCATTTGCCAGTGCCGTGCGAGTACCGCTGCCGACGGATGACCTGACTCATGCGTGGTATCGCTTCTACGCTTATGTCCGGCCCGAAGGGCTCAGAGCTGGTTGGGACCGCGACCGCATCGTCGCCGAAGTTAACGCGCAAGACGTGCCGCTGTTCCATGGCACCTGCTCCGAAGTCTACCGCGAGAAGGCCTTCGCCGGGACAAGCTATGCCCCGCCGCAGCGCTTGCCCGGAGCGATGGAACTTGGCGAAACCAGCCTGATGTTCCTGACCCATCCGACCTTGAGCGACGACGACGTCACCCGCATCTGCTCCGCCGTCACCAAAGTTCTGGAGCAGGCCGCGCGCTAGCTCTGACGCATAATTCGCGCCGGATTGCCGACCACTGTTGCGCCTGCCGCAACGTCGCTGACGACTACCGCACCCATTCCGATCACTGCCCCCGCGCCAATGGTGATCCCTTGCCGGATCACGCAGCTTGAGCCGAGGTAGGCACCGTCGCCGATCGTCACATTGCCGTTGCAGTGCGCCGCCGGGGCGAAAGTCACGAAATCGCCGATGACGCAATCGTGCTCGACATAAGAGTACAAGTTGCAGTGAAAATGCGTGCCGATGCGGACGTTGCTGGTGACGGTGGTCCACGGCGAAATCACTGCGCCCGCGCCGAACTCGACATCATCCATCACCACCGTCTGCGCGGCTTGCACCCCGAAGAACGTGATTCCGGCCGTGCTGCATCTCGCCGCCAGAGTTTTGCGCCCCGCCGGCGCAGCGACCGCGATGACAATGGCCTTGTCATCGAGCGCAGCGAACGCATCGAAAGCCATCACATCGTGACCATTACACTCGCCTTGCCCTGCCCGATCGTCGACGAACACGATTCTCGCAGCGGGAAACTGCGCCCGGACCAGCGGCGCGACACCGCGCCCGCACCCGCCTGTCCCGTAGACGCCAAGTACCTGATTCATTGTGTGTTTCCTGTGAACGGCGGCATGCTTGCACTTCCCTCGGCGTTGATCCCGCGCCGACCCAGTAGGGTCAGCAGCGTCAGCCCGAGGATTTTGCAATCGAGCCACGGGCTGCGGTTGTCGACGTACCAGACATCGGCGGCGAACTTATCGTCCCAGCTCAAGCTGTTGCGGCCGTTGACTTGCGCCCAGCCGGTCAGACCGGGACGCACCTCATGCCGCCGGGCCTGCGCCGGGGAGTACAACGGCAGATATTCAACCAGCAGCGGACGGGGCCCAACCAGGCTCATCTCACCGCGCAATACATTCAACAGCTCGGGCAACTCGTCGAGGCTCGAGGCGCGCAGGAACCGCCCGACCGCGCCCAGCCGCTGCGCATCGGGAAGCAGTTCGCCATCGGCACCGCACTGCTGCGACATCGTCCTGAACTTGACCAGTTCGAATGGTCGGGCGTCCAGCCCCGGGCGCATCTGCCGGAACAAGACCGGTGATCCGATCATGATCCGGACCACCAGCGCCAGCGTTGCGAAGACCGGCAGCAAGACAATGATTGCCGGAACAGTCAGGACCAAATCGAACAGACGCTTCATGCGCACCGGTCTAATCGTTGCTGCGCCAAATCGCCAATCGACTTTTCAATCGGCCCGTTCGTGCAAGTCAGTTGAACCGGCACTGCATCTCCCTTAGGGCATTTGGCTGATAACACTCAGTCCGGCCAACAAGGATTGCCTCATTTGCCCGAGCCTATTCAAGTTACAGTGGTCGGTCTTGGCTATGTCGGACTCCCGCTGGCGGTCGCACTTGCCCGGCAGTTTCCAACGACCGGGCTTGACATCAACCGGCAGCGTATCGCCGAATTGCGCAGCGGGCACGACCGCACCGGGGAGATTGACACCGCGCGGCTTTCGGCGTCGTCGCTCAGCCTGACCGACCAGCCGCAGCAGTGCCCGCCATCGCAATTTTATATCGTCACCGTGCCGACCCCGATCGACTCAGCCAACTTGCCCGATCTGGGCGCGTTACAGGCCGCATCGCGTACGGTGGCGGCGCTACTGCCGGCCGCCGTTGCCGCTGGACTCGAACCGGTCGTGATCTACGAAAGCACCGTCTATCCAGGGGTCACCGAAGATGTCTGCGCGCCAATCCTTGAGGCTGGCTCGGGGCTGGTCTGCGGGCGCGACTTCTATCTTGGTTACAGTCCCGAGCGGATCAACCCCGGCGACCGCGAGCATACCATCGACAAGATCACCAAGGTGGTTTCGGGGCAAACCCCGCAAGTGCTCGACCGGGTCGCCCAACTCTATGAGGCGGTGACTTCAGGCGGGGTATTCCGTGCCGCTTCGATCAAGGTCGCCGAAGCGGCCAAGGTGATCGAGAATGCCCAGCGCGACATCAACATCGCCTTCATGAACGAGATTGCGCAGATCTTCTCGAAGATGGACCTGTCGGTGTGGGATGTGCTGGCTGCGGCGCGCACCAAGTGGAACTTCCTGCCGTTTGCACCGGGGCTGGTCGGCGGCCACTGCATTGGGGTCGATCCCTATTACCTGGCGCATCAGGCCGCAGCTTTGGGGCATGATCCCCGCGTGATCCTGACCGGGCGCGGAATCAACGACGGGATGGCTGAATGGGTGGCGCAGGAGTTGCACCAGGCTCGCGGCGAGCAAGCTGGGACCGTGCTAGTGCTCGGCCTGACCTTCAAGGAAAACATCCCCGACCTGCGCAACAGCAAGGTCGCCGACTTGGCCAAGGCGCTCGCCGCGCGCGGTCATACGGTGACAGTGCACGATCCGCTCGCCGATCCGGTGGAAGCCAGGCACGAATACGGTATCGAACTGACTGCTGCACTTGAAGCGCAGCACGACCTTGTGCTGCTCGCGGTGCCACACAGCCAATACCTTAAGATGGGTCCGGCAGAGTTGCGCAAACTGGTTGCGCCGGGTGGCCTGCTTGCCGATCTCAAAGGCGAGCTTGGCGGTATGGCCGACTGGAGCCTCTGACCCGCGCGAAGGCCGTCAGCGCGGGGCAGCAAGCTCCATGTCGCGCATCTGTTCGAGCAACGGAACCAGCGCGGTCCGGCATTGATCCGGATTGACCGCGAAGCTGGCCTGCAATGCCGTTTCGAGTTCGTCCTGCGTGCGCGGTTCTTCGAGCAGCTGCCAGACGGCATTGGCGGTCAGGTTGAGCGCGACGTATTTGCCGGTCTCGATATTGACCATGACGAAGCTGTCCTCGACCTCAGAGCCGACCCAGTTGTCATCACGGTGCCA
>JARXKR010000099.1 GCA_030271565.1 Pseudomonadota bacterium | reverse complement strand
ATCAGCAGGTCTTCGCCGTCGAGCTTGACCTCGGTGCCCGACCACTTGCCGAACAGCACCTTGTCTCCAGCCTTGACGTCGAGCGGGGTAACCTTGCCGTCTTCGGCCTTGGTGCCGCTGCCGACCGAAACGATTTCGCCTTCAGCGGGCTTTTCCTTGGCGCTATCGGGGATGATGATCCCGCCAGCGGTCTTTTCTTCGGCCTCGACGCGGCGGACGAGCACGCGGTCGTGCAATGGACGGAAGCTCATGTGATTTCCTCTCAGCATGATGGTTGATGCAGATTGGCACTCTCACCCGGAGAGTGCCAGCGAGGCGCATATGGGTTCGCTAAGGGGCCGGGTCAAGCGGACTCGCGCGAAAAAATTCAGGCGGGCAACAGCCCCAGCCGCGGCCGGGCGTGCCAGCGCTGAAGCAGCAACAGCGAAACCACCACGAGCCCGATGGCGAGGCCCAGCCATACCCCAAGCCCAGCAAGCGGGGTGGCAAAGCCCAGCAGCGCCGATGTGCCAAAGCCAATTACCCAGTAGCCGGCCAGCGCGAGCAGCATCGGCACCCGCGTATCCTGCAAACCCCGCAAGGCCCCCGCGAGCACCGCCTGCATTCCATCAAACAGCTGGAACGCGGCCGCCACGCCAAGGAACTGCACGGCATAGCCGACCATCGGCGCGTTCTGCGCCGCCTCGGGATCGACATAAAGCCGCAGCACCAGCCGCGGGGTCAGGATCATCAGCGCGGCGGGCAGCGCCATGTAGGCGAGCGCCATGACCAGCGCCGCCTTGCCGGCGCGGGCAATCGCCGCATTGTCGCGCGCGCCAAAGTGATAGCCGACCCGGATCGTCACCGCCTGGCCGATCCCGAACGGGATCTGGAACGCGAGCGCGGCGACCTGCAAGGCGACAGTATGCCCGGCCAGCTGCGCTTCGCCAATCAGCCCCATCAGAAAGGCAGCGCTCGAAAAAAGCCCGCCCTCAGCCAGGATGATCAGCGCGATTGGCAGTCCGATTTTGGTGAGTTCGGACAGTCGGGACCATTCGGGGCGCCACCAGCGCCCGAACACCCGGTAGCGCCGCAGCCGCCGGTCGGACTGGATCACCGCGACGTAGGCCAGCATCATCAGCACCGAGGTGATCACGCTCGACACTGCTGAGCCCTCAAGGCCCCAAGCCGGCGCGCCGAGATTGCCGAACACGAAGGCGTAATTGCCAAGCCCATTGGTCAGGATCGCCAAGGCAGTAATTGCGGTGGCAAAGATCGGCCGGCCCAGCGCCGAGACGAAATTGCGCAGCACCGCGGCGAAGATGTTTGGCACCATCGCCCACAGCAAGACCGCCATGAAACTCCCTGCACGCTCGGCCAGGATCGGGTCCTGATGCGCAGCGAGCAGGATCGCTTGGCCCTGCGATGCGACCGCCATCCCGGCGAGCCCGCAGGCGAGCGCCAGCCACAGCGCCATCCGCAGCGTGCGGCGCACCTCGCGCACCGCATGCGCGCGGCGGCCCAGCTCAGCCGCGATCATCGGTGCGCAGGCCCCGGTCAGGCCGGAAAAGCACCACATCATCAGCCCGAAGATGGTCACCCCCAGGCTCGAGGCGGCCAGCGTCTGGTCACCCAGCCGGGCGACGAAAATCACGTCGAGCGCATAGACCAGCATCTGCAGCAGGTTGGCAGCCGCTAGCGGCGCCGCCAGCAAAGCGGTGGCGCGCAGTTCGGTGCGCCACAGTTCCCTGGCGCGATCAAGATGAGCATCTTCCCCCATGTCGGTGGCGCGAATAGGCTGATGCGGTGTTGCGGGAAAGGCCGGGTGCCGGGGTCCGCGAATTTGGCTTAAGCTTGCGGCAAGGTTGCCACAGCCATGAGGCTGCACAATTCACTTAAAGCTAAGGAACTCAAACCGATGCTGCGCCGTCTGATTGTTACTTTCGCGCTGGCCCTGCCGCTCGCCGTCGCTCCCGCGCAGGCGCAGGAGATCTTTGGCGGGGTCTATGTCCACGCAGTCGATACTCCCTTGTCGCTCGATACCGGCGAACACGGCACCGACATCGAGGCAGGCTACCGCTTTGCGCCAATTGAAGGCCTGTCAGCAATCGGCAAGCCCTCGCCTTATGTGATCGCTTCGGTCAACACCGGAGGCGGCACCAGTTTTGCGGGCGCAGGGCTGAGCTGGAAGATCGGCAAGGGCCGGGTTTATGTCCGCCCCGGGATCGGGCTAGTGGTCCATAACGCCCCGAGCTACCGCGCCGATGCCGTCACCGGATACCGCACCGATCTCGGCAGCCGGGTGTTGTTCGAACCCGAGCTGGCAATCGGCACGAGGCTCACCCCGCGGCTCGGGATCGAGGCGAGCTGGGTCCACGTCAGCCATGCCCGGCTGTTCAATTCGCAGCAAAACCCGGGGATCGACATGATCGGGCTGCGGCTGACCTACGCGATCAATTGACGCGCCAAAGCACTGCGGCCTATGGCTTGGTCGCGGTTAAAGGAGGCAGACAATGGTTTGGTATGGAGTTCGGTACGGTGCAATCGCAGCAGGAATTTTGTCTTTCACGCTCGCCGGTTGCGGCGGAGCCAAGGACCAGAGCGCACCGAGCGGAGCGGCATCATCCCCGGCCGCCGAAACCAGCGCTCCAGCAGTAGCCGAAGTCAAGCCGGTCGCGTTCGTCCCCTGCATGTCGTGCCATGCGGTCTCGCCCGGCCAGAACGGGATCGGCCCCAGTCTTGCGGGCGTGTTCGGGCGCAAGGCTGGAATGGCTCCGGGATTTGCCTATAGCGACGCGATGAAAGCTGCGGGCAAGACCTGGGACGAGGCGACGCTCGACACCTATCTGACCAACCCGATGGGCGTGGTCCCCGGCACCCGCATGACCTACATGGGCCAAACCGACCCAGCCAAGCGCAAGGCGGTGATCGAGTACTTGAAAACGCTGAAATAATTCGGCCATTCATTGTTTCACGCGAAGGACGGCGTTGGGGGTGGAAAATTCCGCGTCTGCACTCTTTTCTATTGGCGGCGCGCCAGCCAGACTTCGCGTAATAGCTCCCAGAGTTCGAAATCATATTCGCCTCCAACCAGCTGCCCCTTGAATACCTCGATCACTCGCATACCCTGACGTTCGGATATCCGTCGCGACGCAACATTTGCCGCTGCCTTCGGGACGTGAAGTACCGGCTTGCAGAGGACTTCGAACCAGAACTGTGTCACGGCATCGGCGGCTTCGCCAGCATAACCATGCCGCTGCCATTCCGGCACGATCCAGAAGCCGCGGTTGTTGCGAGGAACATCCTGCAGAGTAATCTCGCCGATCAGGATGGCGGGATCGGCGCGGCGACGGATGGACCAGTGCCAGCCGGTGCCAGCCTTCGCTGCGGGGAGCACCACTTGCTCGATGAACGAGCGCGCGCCGTCTTCAGGATAGGGCCAAGGAACCCTTGCATCGAGCCAGCGTACGATCTCCCACTGTGGGAAGACTTGCTGGATTGCGTCGATATCCTCCCGACACAACGGCTTGAGTATCAGGCGTTCGGTTCCCAGGTTTGGAATCATCATGGCCGCTTCCCACTTACAGACAAAACCATCAAGCCTAAACGAAAAGGGCGGAACCTTGCGGTCCCGCCCTCCCATCCCGCGAATGCTTCAAGACACCCGCGAAAACTGGTTTGCTTACTTGATTTCGACGGTACCGCCGGCAGCAGTGACCTTGGCCTTGATTTCTTCGGCTTCGGACTTCTTGACGCCTTCCTTGATCGCCTTCGGCGCGGCTTCGACCAGCGCCTTGGCTTCGGTCAGGCCGAGCTGCGTGATCGCGCGGACTTCCTTGATGACAGCGATCTTGTTGCCGCCGTCGCCGGTCAGGATCACGTCGAATTCGGTCTGCTCTTCGACCGCTTCAGCAGCCGCGGCGGGGGCTGCAACGGCAACTGCGGCAGCAGCCGAGACGCCCCATGCTTCTTCGAGTGCCTTGGCCAGATCGGCGGCTTCAAGCACGGTCAGCTTCGAAAGTTCTTCAACCAGTTTGGCGATATCGGCCATGATGTTTAACTCCTGCAAATGTTGGTCCGGGGAAAGTCCCGGGGAAATCGTCAAAACGTCTTGTTATGCTGCCTCGGCATAGGCGCCAAAGACGCGCGCCAGCTTCGCCGCCGGAGCGGTGACGAGCTGGGCGATCTTGGTCGCCGGAGCCTGGACCAGACCGATGATGGTCCCGCGGAGCTGATCGAGCGAAGGAAGCGCGGCGAGTGCCTTGACCCCTTCGGCGTTCAGAACCAGCGAACCCATCGATCCGCCGACGATTTCGAGCTTGTCGTTCGTCTTGGCGAATTCCACGACTGCCTTGGCGGCAGCCACCGGATCGACCGAAGTGGCGATCGCGGTCGGGCCGGTGAACAAGTCACCGATCCCGGCATAGTCCGTGTCCTTGATGGCAAGCTTGGCAAGACGGTTCTTCGCCACCTTGTACGATGCACCGGCATCGCGAATCTTTCCGCGCAAGGCGGTGGACTGGGCCACCGTCAAGCCGAGGTTGCGGGCGATGATCACCACCCCAACCTCGTTGAAGACCGCGTTGAGCGATGCGACCGATTCGGCTTTCTGCGAACGATCCATGCCTAACTCCTTCAAAATGGCTGCTGGAGGTGGGCCCCCCGGCAACCGGCTACGTTGTCCGCAGTGCCGAAGCACCACAGGCGGTTCCGTTCGAAGGGGAAGGAGGGCGCCGATAACGCCGTGCCGGGCCCCGCCGAAGCGCAAGCCCGCAAAATCTCTGTCCCCGCCTAGGCTGCAAATTAAGGAGGAACCTCCAGCAACTGTCTCGGACGGCTGACTGGCGCGCGAACGCACCGGTCGGGGCGGGCCACTAGCACTGCGCGCAGCAGAGTCAAGCTTTGCGGCGCTTACGCAAAGTTAACCATATGCTGCGATCCCGCTCTCATGACCACCGTGACCCCTGCTCTTGCCCCGCCCCGCTGGCTGACCCCGGCGCGGCTCGACCGGTTCGAGCAGGTGACGATCGTGATCTTGTGGCTGTTGCTGGCCAAGCGGGTGTTCACCGCGACCAACCCGTTTGCCCCGCTGATCATGGTGGCCGAGACTGCGGTCGTGATTTTCGTGCTGATCCGCCGGCCTACGCAAGCGATCTCGCTCAAGCTGGGTGACTGGCTGCTGGCGATCACCGCGACCTATGCGCCGCTGCTGATCCAGCCCGCCGATGCTCCCGCAGCGTTGCAATGGCTGGTGCCACTGGGCATCGGCCTGACGATTATCGGCAACGTCGTCCAGATCGCCGCCAAGATGTTCCTGCGCCGCAGCTTCGGCATCGCACCAGCCAACCGCGGCATAAAGACCGACGGACTCTACCGGATCGTGCGCCACCCGATGTATGCCGGCTACCTGCTGGTCCACATCGGTGTGCTGATGCTGATGCCGACGATGCTCAATCTCGTAATCTATGCGATCGGCTGGTGGGCCCAGATTCTGCGCCTGCTCGCCGAGGAACGTCTGTTGAGCCAAGACCCGGCCTACCGCGTGCTGATGGAACAGACCCGCTGGCGGCTGATCCCCGGCCTGTTCTGACAAGTTTCACCCTGTGGGGGCGAAGAGAGAGGGCGGCACTTCCGGGGGGAGCGCCGCCCTTTCGATTTTTGCGGTCGCGCTTGAAGGCGGCTATTAAGAATGGTAATACAGAACTTTCCGAAACTAGGTTCTGCCATGTCTATACAGATCAATATCAAAAACCGGAAAGCGCGCGCACTAGTGGACGAGATCGTTCAGCGGACCGGCGAAACCGTTACCGAGGCAGTTACGGCAGCGCTGCAAAAGCGCTTGCTTGAACTCACTCGCGAAGAGCGGCTGGCCCGTGTGCGGGAGATCAGCGAGGAATGCGCTGTGTTGTGGCTCGAGCCATGGAAATCGATGGATCACGGCGACATACTTTTTGATGAATTGGGCATGCCCAAGTGATTGTCGACACTTCGGCGATCATAGCCATCCTCAAGGGCGAACCGGACGCAGAACGGTTCCAGACCGCTTTGGCCAATGCCAAAGACCTGATTGAGCTATCGGCAGCGAGCTATCTTGAGGCCGGGATCGTGGTTGACTGCAATGGCAACGAAACTTTGTCAGCTCGGCTTGATGATCTGCTTAATATTTTTTCCATCACCATCGCCCCCGTCACCGAAGTCCAAGCCAAGCGCGCCCGCGCCGCCTATCTCCATTATGGCAAGGGAACCGGCCATCCTGCCGGTCTCAATTTCGGCGATTGCTTTTCCTATGCGCTGGCAATGGAGCGAACCCAGCCGCTCCTGTTCAAAGGAGCGGATTTTGGGGCAACCGATGTCGTAATCGCCTGAATTCAGACTTCGCGACAGGATTTGACAATCCAACACCCTAAACCTATATGCCGCGTTCGCTCGGCGCTTCGAGCAAGGCGGGTCCATGCGCGGGGACCTTCCACGAAAGGAAGCGGCGGGTTTTCCGACTGACGCAAGGCTGCGGGCTGCGGCACCCCTTTCCGGGGCGCCTATAGCCATGCGGCCTTTGTTGCGTCTGCCGGAGCCACACACCGCGCGTGGCATTCATTTTCGCCCGGCTCAGACTGTTTCTGGCCTGGCACTCTAGCAAAGAGGCACGACCCTCCCATGGCCAAAAAGGCTTCCCCCCTTCTCCCCGTCGCGCGCGCCGCGGCGAAGAAGCGCATCCGCAAGATCTTCGGCGACATCCATGAAGTGGTGAAGATGCCGAACCTGATCGAGGTGCAGCGCGAAAGCTATGAGCAGTTCCTGCGCTCGGACCCGGCGATCGGTTATGTCTCGGGCCTGGAAAAGACGCTGCGCTCGGTCTTTCCGATCCGCGACTTTGCCGGGACCAGCGAACTGGATTTCGTGCACTATGTGCTGGAAGATCCCAAGTACGACACCACCGAATGCCGCCAGCGCGGGATCACTTATGCCGCGCCGATGAAGGTCACGCTGCGCTTGATCGTGTTCGAGGTCGACGCCGAAACCGAGACCCGCTCGGTGCTCGATATCAAGGAGCAGGACGTTTACATGGGCGACATGCCGCTCATGACCGACAACGGCACCTTCGTGATCAATGGCACCGAACGCGTGATCGTCAGCCAGATGCACCGTTCGCCGGGCGTGCTGTTCGACCATGATCGCGGCAAGACCCACTCTTCGGGCAAGTACCTGTTCGCTGCGCGGGTCATTCCTTATCGCGGTTCGTGGCTCGATTTCGAATTCGACGCCAAGGACATCGTCAACGTCCGGATCGATCGCAAGCGCAAGCTGCCGGTCACCGCGCTGCTCCACGCGCTCGGGCTCGACGACGAAGCGATCCTCAACACCTTCTATTCGACCGTGCAGTGGAAGCGCGGAGATGGCGGTTGGCGCTTGCCTTACGTGCCCGACCAGTGGCGCGGCCAGAAGCCGACTTTCGACATTGTCGATGCCAAGTCGGGCGAAATCATATTTGCAAACGGCACCAAGATCAGCCCGCGCGCCGCCAACAAGGCGGAGAAGGATGGCCTGACCGAACTGTTGATCCCGACCGAGGAAATCTTCGGACGCTATGCTGCGCGCGATTTGATCGACGAGAGCACCGGGCGCATCTGGATCGAGACGGGCGACGAAGTCAGCCCTGAAAACCTCGACATGCTCGACAAGGCCGGGATCGATCAGCTCGAACTGCTCGACATCGATCACATCTCAACCGGGCCGTGGATCCGCAACACGCTCAAGGCCGACAAGGCCCCCGATCGCGATCATGCGCTGGCCGATATCTACCGCGTCATGCGTCCGGGCGAGCCGCCGACGCGCGAAACCGCCGAAGCGCTGTTCGAAGGCCTGTTCTTCGATGCCGACCGCTATGACCTCTCGGCCGTGGGCCGGGTCAAGCTCAACATGCGGCTTCAGCTCGATGCCGAAGACACCGTCACCACCCTGCGGACCGAGGATATCCTCGCCGTGGTCAAGGAACTGGTGAACCTCAAGGACGGCAAGGGCGACGTCGACGACATCGACAACCTCGGCAACCGCCGGGTCCGTTCGGTCGGTGAGCTGCTCGAAAACCAGTACCGCGTCGGCCTTCTCCGCATGGAACGCGCGGTCAAGGAACGGATGAGCTCGGTCGATGTTTCGACCGTGATGCCCAACGATCTGATCAACGCCAAGCCGGCGGTGGCCGCAGTGCGCGAATTCTTCGGCTCGTCGCAGCTGTCGCAGTTCATGGATCAGACCAACCCGCTGTCCGAAGT
>JARXKR010000098.1 GCA_030271565.1 Pseudomonadota bacterium | reverse complement strand
GGCGCGGCCAAACAGGCCGCGCTTGGACGAAATCGATGTCATTATCCCATACCCCATGGTTACCCTTAAGTTGACAAGCTGCGACATATTGTTTTGATTCGCAACAAGTTTTAGTCGGTCAATTGGACTAATTCGGGGACCCGTGGCACTTTGGCCAGCATCCGCCCTTGTCCGTGGCGGCGTTCGCCCTCTAAGAGGCTCGCCATGCCCGTCCCAAGCTTTCTTGCCGCGTCGTTCTATGTCGTTCTGGGCGGCGGCGTGGGGGCGTGGCTGCGCTACGCCAGTGGTGTGGCGATCTTCCGCCTGCTGGGTCCTGCGACCTTTCCCTGGGCCACGCTCAGCGTCAATGTGCTGGGCAGTCTGGCGATGGGGCTGCTGGCGGGCTGGCTGGCGCGCTACGGCAGCCACGGTGAGAGCTGGCGGCTGCTGCTCGGCGTCGGGCTGCTTGGCGGCTTCACCACATTCTCCGCGTTCAGTCTTGAACTGGCGCTGATGATCGAGCGGGGGGCGATTGCCACGGCGGCGCTCTATGCCGGTATATCGGTGCTGGCCGGTGTTGCTGCGTTGTTTGCCGGGCTGGCAATTATGCGGGTCGCTTCGTGAGCGAAGTCGTCCGCCAGTTTACCGTCGCGCCCGACGATGAAGGCGTCCGCCTGGATCGCTGGTTCAAGCGCCATCTGCCCGACATCGGCTTTGCCACAATCAGCCGCTGGGCGCGGACCGGGCAGATCCGGCTGGACGGCAAGCGCGCCGATCCAGCCGACCGGGTCCTGACCGGGCAAGTCGTTCGCGTCCCGCCGGGCGGCGACGCCCCGGCGATCAAGGGCCAGCGGGTGCGCAAGCCGCTCACCCCCGAACAGCGCGAGATGGCGCTCGACATGGTGATCCGCACCACCCCCAGCGCCTTCGTGCTCAACAAGCCGCCGGGGCTGGCGACCCAGGGCGGCAGCGGCACCTTTGAACATGTCGACGGGCTGCTCGATGCCCTCGCGCAGGAGAGCGATCCGCGTCCGCGGCTGGTTCACCGGCTCGACAAGGATACCAGCGGCGTGTTGCTGATCGCGCGCACCCCGGGCAGCGCGGCGGCATTCTCCAAGCACTTTTCGGGCCGCTCGGCGCGCAAGATCTATTGGGCGCTGGTGATCGGCGTGCCCGCCATCGAAGACGGGCTGATCGAACTGCCGCTGGGCAAGCAGCCCGGCAGCGGCGGCGAAAAGATGATGGTCGATGAAAGCGAGCACGGCCAGAGCGCGCGCACCCGCTACCGCGTGATCGACCATGCCGGGAATCGCGCCGCATGGGTCGAATTGCAGCCGCTGACGGGCCGCACGCACCAGCTGCGCGTCCACATGGCGGCAATCGGCCACCCGATCGTCGGTGATGGCAAATACGGCGGGCCCGACGCGTTCCTGTCGGGCACGATCAGCCGCAAGATGCACCTCCACGCCCGGCGGCTGGTGATCCCCGCGCCCGGCGGCGATACCATCGACGTAACCGCTGACCTGCCCGACCATTTCGCCGCCAGCATGGTCAGCCTGGGCTTCGACGAAGCCGACGGCGCGAGCCAGATCTCTGCCCCCGCCGCGCCATCCAAGGAGGCCAAGAAGGCAGAGGCCAAGGCGCACGCCAAGCAATACCGCAAGGAACGCCGCGGCGAGCGTCGTTCGCGCTCGGACGCCCCGGCGGGCGAGCGCCGCTCGCGCTCGGACGCGCCAGCACGCCCCGCCAAGAGCCGCGGCCCGACCAAGGGCAAGGGCTCGCCCAAACCGGTCAAACCTGCGAAGCGCTGATGCATCCGGCAACTTCCTTCCGCAATCCCGACCGCGCCCTGCTTGAAACGATGGTCGAGGAGATCGGCTTTGGCATGGTCTTTGCGCAGACCCCCGATGGTCCGCGCGTGGCGCATGTGCCGCTGCTGTGGACCAAGAACGGTGCAGTCCAGTTCCACCTCGCGCGCGGCAATGCGCTGACCAAGCATCTGAACGGCATGACCGTGCTGGCGGTGATCAATGGCCCCGATGGCTATGTCAGTCCGCGCTGGTACGCCGATCCCGAGCAGGTCCCGACCTGGAACTACGTTGCGCTGGAACTCGAAGGCCGGGTCCGACGGATGGACGCAGAGGAGCTGCTCGGCCAGATCACCGCATTGTCGGACAAGCACGAGGCACGGATCGCGGCGGGCAAGCCGTGGTCGATGGACAAGCTGCCCGAAGCCAAGAGCCGCGCGATGCAGTCTGCGATCGTCGGGTTCGAACTCGAAGTGATCGCTTGGCGCGAGACAATGAAGCTTAGCCAGAACAAGAGCCCGGATGAGCGCGAGCGGGTCGCTGCCGGGCTTGAAGGCGAAGGTGCGGGCGGGATTGCCGCCCTGATGCGCAGCCTCGCCCCGTGACGGTGCGGCTGGCGCTGTTCGATTGCGACGGGACACTGGTCGACGGGCAAGCTGGGGTCTGCAATGCGATGGACGCGGCCTTTGCCGACGCCGGTCTGCCCCCGCCGGATCGGCATCTGGTCCGCCGCATCGTCGGGCTGAGCCTGCCCCAAGCGATCCGCCAGCTCGCCCCCGACACCGACGAAGGTCTGCGCGCCGCGATCGATGCGGCCTATCGCGAACGCTTCCGTGCCGCGCGCGAAAGCGGGTCGCTGGTTGAGCCATTGTATGACGGCATCGCGGAATTGGTCGCCAGCTTGGCCGCTGCCGGGTGGACGCTCGGCGTCGCTACCGGCAAGAGCCAACGCGGGCTTGAGCATTGCCTCGCCACGCACGGGCTGACCCGGCACTTCTCGACGCTGCAAACCGCTGACCACCACCCGTCCAAACCCCATCCGGCGATGGTGCTCGCCGCGCTTGCCGAAACCGGCACTGAGCCGGAGCACTGCGTGATGATCGGCGATACCGTGTTCGATATCGCGATGGCCGGGGCAGCCGGGGTGCGTGCGCTGGGGGTCGACTGGGGCTATCACACCGCAGAAGAATTGCTGCATGCCGGCGCCGAGGCGGTGGCCCGCGATCCGGCACATCTCAAGGAGCTGATCGGATGAACGACGACGATAGCATGGTCATGCAGCGCTTCGTGATGCTCAACCTGGTCCGCTTGTCCGCCACGGCGTTGACCGTGGTCGGATTGCTGATCTTGGCGGGCAAGATCGACGTGCCCAAGCCTGCGGGCGCGGCATTCGCAATTTTCGGTTTGCTCGAGCTGTTGCTCCTGCCGCCGTTTCTCGCGCGCAAGTGGAAGTCGCCCGGTCCATGAAGCGGTTCTGGACGGATGCCACGGCCGTATCGGCGGATGACGGCTGGCGGGTGTTGCTCGATGGCCGTGCGGTCAAGACCCAGGCCGGCTCTGCGCAAATCGTGCCGACCGAAGCACTCGCCATTGCAATGGCCGCCGAATGGGCTGCGCAACGCGAAGTGGTCGATCCGGACAGCCTACCACTGCGCGACCTCGCCGACTATGCGATCGACGTGATCGCGCCGGATCGCGCTGCTGCGACCGCTCATTTGCTGCGCTACGCCGAGACCGATACGCTGTGCTACCGTGCCGAGCCCGACGAGCCTCTGCATGCCCGTCAGATTTTCTTGTGGGAACCGCTGCTGACATCGGCCGAGGCGCGCTGGGACATCCATTTCGAGCGCATCAGTGGAGTGATCCACCGTCCCCAAAGCCCGGCAACGCTGACCCAGCTAGAGCGCGTGCTCGCCGCGCACGATCATTTCACCCTTGCCGCCCTGACCACGCTCAGCGCGCTGAGCGCATCGCTGGTGATCGCGCTCGCTGCGCTGGAACCTGACGCCGATCCGGCGGAATTATGGAATGCCGCGAATCTCGAGGAAGATTGGCAGGCTGAATTGTGGGGCGCGGATGCCGAAGCTGGTGAACGTCGCGCGCGGCGGCTTGCCTCGTTTAGCGCGGCCCAGCGATTTGCGCAGTTGGTTAGAGTCTAGCCCACTATCCACGCAGCAACCTGCGCCGCCACGTCGTTCGCCGCCTGATTGAGCGCCGGGCCGATAAATTCGGGCTTGGCCTGAATGCCGGGCACCACGCTTTCGAAACGCTTGGTCATCACCGCGCCGCCGGTACTGCCGCGGATCGCTTCGAACCGGACCACCACCGAACTGGTCCGCGCATCGTAGCCCATGTCGATCAGCCGGCCCGAGACCCGTACCCCGACGTTGGCTGCGGCTTGCGTATCTTCGAGCACCAGCGCGTGGGTCTTGCTCCGCAGCGTTTCGGCGAGCAATGCGCGGAACAACCGTGCGGGGCGTTCGACCCAGGCCGCGTTCTTGACGTAGGCGACATTGGTGTCGTCGATCTGCACCGGGACCCGCATCGTGGCGAGCCGCTGGTCGGTTTCAGGCTCCATCACCATGATCGCGGTCTTGGGATCGCCACTGGTCACCGTGCCCACCGGGACGACGCTGGCCGGGGTCAGGCTAAGCAGCGTTGGCGGCGGCTTGCTACCGAAGCTGAGACAGCCGCTGACCGTCAAGGTCAACACCAGCAGCGCCGACGACCTCTTCAAGAAACGCATCGCGAAAATCCCTGTCTTGGCCCCAAACTTCATGGCTTGTAATCCGGCAGTTGCTGCCCGCCGAGCAGCCCCTTGGCGCCCTGCTCGTTAAGCTTTTCGGTCATCCCGCGCAGCGCCTTGGTGGTCGCGCGCAGATCGCGGATCGCGGCCTCGGCCTCGGGCAGCGTTTGCTCGCTGAACCGCTTCGCGCCGGGGCGCATGTCACCGAGCAACCCGTCAAGCTGGTCCGAAGCGCGATTGATCGATTTCAATGAGGTATTGAACTGCCCGACCATTGGCTTGAAGTCTTCGTTCATCATCCGGTCGGTGGATCCGGCCATTTGCTGGAAGCTGGCCATCGCGCCGCGCGCCTCGGCCAGCGTGCCTTGCAGTTCCTGCAAGGTTCTACGCATTTCGGGCGAGGCATCGGCTAGGCCATTGGTCAGCCGATCGGTATTGGCGAGAATATTCTGGATCGAGGCCTGGTTCTTGTCCGAAAACATCTGGGTGAGCCGTTCGGTCAACGTTGCCAGCCGTTCGAGCAGCACTGGCGCAGAGTTGAGCAGTTCGCCCAGCCCGCCGCGCTTGGTCGGGATCACCGGCACGCCTTCGGGGCAGGCCGCCTTGCGATCCTGTGCGCCGCAGGCGATCAACGGCGCATCCTTGCTCGCACCCTCAAGCTGGATGTTGGAGACCCCGGTAAAACTGCCCTGCATCGTCGCGGTGGTGCCGACGCGGATTGCGACGTCCTTGTCGACCGCGATCCGCACCCGCACGAAGCTCGGGTCCTTCTTCCACAGCTCGATTTCCTTGACCTGTCCGACCGGCACGCCTGAGAAAGTCACAGACGAGCCCTTGGCCAGCCCGTCGACCGATTGCTTGAAGAAGATATCGAATTCGTGCTTGCTGCCTTCACCCAGCCGCGCCATCCACACGATCGCAAAGGCGAGCAGCGCCAGCAGCGCCAGTGAGACCACCCCCACCCAGACATTCTTGGCTCTGGTTTCCATAGCCGCTCTATGCCCCTGCTATCTTGGCTGTGGTTTCCATAGCCGCTCTATGCCCCTGCTTTTCTGATTTTGTCCATGGCTTTAGCTTTGGCCCGGCGCTGTGCCGATTGCGCGGCGCGGCCGCGCGGACCGTTGAAATATTCCTGGATCCACGGATGATCGAGCGCGAGCAGTTCGGGGATCGTCCCGACCGCGATCACCCGCTTGTCCGCCAGTACCGCGACCCGATCGCAGATCTCGTACAGCGTATCGAGATCGTGGGTGATCAGGAACACCGTGTGGCCCAGCGTCTCCTGCAATTCACGCGTCAATTCATCGAACGATGCCGCACCGATCGGATCGAGCCCGGCGGTCGGCTCATCCAGGAACAGCAGTTCCGGGTCGAGCGCCAGCGCGCGGGCCAGCCCGGCGCGCTTGCGCATTCCGCCCGACAGTTCGGACGGGAATTTGTCGGCCGCATCTTCGGGCAGTCCGGCCAGCTTGATCTTGTACAGCGCAATCTCACGGCGCAGCTCGTCACCGATTTCGGGATGAAATTCCTTGAGCGGGACTTCGATATTCTCCGCCACGGTCAGCGTCGAAAACAGCGCGCCGCCCTGGAACAGCACGCCCCAGCGGCTGCGCACATCGATTTCATCCGGGTCGCGTTCTTCCGAGACTTGCGCCCCAAGCACTTCGATGTGGCCTTCGGTCGGCGGCTGGAGTCCGATGATCGAGCGCAGCAGCACCGACTTGCCCGTGCCCGAGCCGCCCACAACGCCCAAGATCTCGCCCCGGCGTACGGTCAGATCGAGGTTCTCGTGGACCACGTGACTGCCGAAGCTGTTCTTCAGCCCGGTGACGACGACCGCCGGTTCGTCCTGGGTTTCGGGACTGTTCATCCCCAACCCACTTCGGTGAAGAACACCGCAAAAAAGGCATCGAGGACGATCACCGCAAAAATACCCTGCACCACTGCAACCGTGGTCCTGAGCCCGACTTCTTCCGAATTGCCCTGCACCTGCATCCCCTGGTAGCAGCCCGCCAGCGCGATGATCAGGCCGAACAGCGGAGCCTTGATCAAACCGACCCAGATATCGTGCAGCGGCACCACCTCACGAATGCGCACGAGGAAGGTGAAGAACGGGATGTCGAGCGCGAACATCGAGATGAACGCTCCGCCGATGATCGCCAACACTGCAGCGTAGAAACCAAGCAGCGGCATGATCAGCAGCGCGGCGACGATCCGGGGCACCACCAGTGCCTCCATCGGCGAAACCCCGATGGTCCGCATCGCATCGATCTCTTCGGTCAGTTTCATCGTGCCGATCTGCGCCGCGAATGACGAACCCGAGCGGCCCGCGAACATGATCGCGGTCATCAGGATGCCAAGCTCGCGCATCGACAGCCGCCCGGTCAGATTGACCGTGTAGATTTCCGCGCCGAACTGGCGCAGCTGGACCGCGCCCTGCTGCGCGATGACGATCCCGATCAGGAAGCTCATCAGCCCGACGATCGGCAAAGCCCCGACCCCGCTAAGTTCGAGCTGGCGGACCAGCGCGACAATGCGGAAGCGTTTGGGGTGCGTGATCAGCGATCCGGCGGCGATGATCAGTGCGCCAAGGAAGCCGATCAGCTTGACCATGCCCTCGAGGTACGCGGTGACGAACCCGCCCACTTTCTGCGCCGCTTGCTCCGGCAGGGCGGCCTCGTCCTCATCTTCGGATGCGGCGGCGGTCAGTGTCTTGTCGACCAGTTCCTCATCGATGTGATCGCCGCGCACCGCCGCGATCAACCGCATCGCCTCGTCGCTGCCACCGGTGATTTTGGCTCCGCGTTCTTCGGCGAGGCGCACCACGATCCACGCGCCGACCGTATCGAAGCCCGTGACCTGCGTTAGGTCGACTGCCTCGACCTGGCCCTCAAGCGCGCGCAGCCGGGCATCCATCCGGCCCACCGACGATACGCACAGCGGACCGCTGAGCGCGACGCGGATCGCCCCGTCGGCCCCGGTTTCGGCAATGAAGTCAGCCCATTCGCGCATCGGAATGCTGTCTGCGGTAAAAATGCGGCTCGGGCAAGGCTGGCCCAATATCGGGTGACTGCTTGCATGGCCTTGCCCCCGCTGGCAAAGGCCGCGAACGATGACCGACACCAGCCCAAACTCCGAATTGCCCAAGACTTTCGACCCCGCCGCGATCGAGGCGAAGTGGTATGCGCATTGGGAGACCAATGGCCTGTTCCGCCCCGAGCGGCCCGATGCGGTGCCCTTCACCATCGTCAACCCGCCGCCCAACGTGACCGGCAGCCTCCACATCGGCCACGCGCTCGACAACACTCTGCAGGACGTGGTGGTGCGGTACGAGCGGCTGCGCGGCAAGGATGCGCTGTGGGTGGTCGGCACCGACCACGCCGGGATCGCGACCCAGATGGTGGTCGAGCGCCAACTGGAACTCGCCCAGGACAAGCGCACCAACTACACCCGCGAGGATTTCATCGCCAAAGTGTGGGCGTGGAAGGCCGAAAGCGGCGGCACGATCACCCGCCAGCTGCGCCGGCTGGGCTGCTCGATGGACTGGTCGCGCGAGCAGTTCACGATGGACCCGCACTTCACCAAGGCGGTGGTCAAGGTGTTCGTCGACCTGCACCGCGAAGGGCTGATCTACCGCGATAAGCGGCTGGTCAACTGGGACCCGCGGCTCAAGACCGCGATCTCGGACCTCGAGGTTGAAACCCGCGAAACCAAAGGCAGCTTCTGGCGCT
>JARXKR010000097.1:6606-8372 GCA_030271565.1 Pseudomonadota bacterium | reverse complement strand
GGCACCGACCCATCATCGCTCACGAACACCGGCATCACGACGGTGATATCGGGCAGGTGCGTGCCCCCGGCGTACGGCGCGTTGAGTACATAGGCGTCGCCGCGCCGAATGCCCCTGCCATCGCGGTCATCACCGCGCGCGCGCAATACCGCACCAACGCTTTCGCCCATCGAGCCGAGGTGCACCGGCATGTGCGGCGCGTTGGCGACCAGCCGTCCGGCCCCATCGAACAACGCACAGGAAAAATCGAGCCGCTCGCGGATGTTGACCGAACTTGCGGTGCGCGCGAGCACCAGCCCCATTTCCTCGGCGATGGCCATGAACAGCCCGTTGAACACTTCGAGCCGGATCGGATCGGCCGAGGTATCGCCCGCTAGAGCGCGGCGCGGTGCGGTGCGGGTCAGACGCAAGGTGCCGTCGGAATCGACCAGCACCTGCCAGCCCGGTTCAACCACCGTGGTCGCGAGGGGATCGACCACGATCAGCGGACCAAGGGCAGAGAACCCGGCGGCGAGATCGCTACGCAAGAACAGCGGAATTTGCCGCGCCTCACCCTGCATCCAGCAGCTCAGGGTATCGAGCGCGGGTTCACTGCGCGCTGGCAGCGGCCAGTTCATTTGCCCGGCGCTGGCATCTTCGACTGCGGCTTCGACCCGAACCCGATCGATCACCAGTGGGCCTGCCGCATCGAAGCCGAATTCGGCGCGGTGCCGCAGCGCGAATTCGGTAACCAGATCACCAGCTGGACCGGGCTCGAGCTCGATCACGGCATCGGACCCCTCGCGGCGCACGAACAGCCGCGCCTCGACCCGGCTTGGCACAGTGCCGAGCTGGTCTTCAGCCGCTTCGGCCAGGCTGGCGCGCAACCCTTCAACTGCGCCTTCGACGCCGGGTTGCAGGAGCATGCCAAGGCTGCCTTCACGCACCGCCGCTACACTCGCCAGACCCATGCCATAAGCCGACAGCACCCCCGCGAGCGGATGGACCAGCACCGTCTCGATCCCCAGCGCGTCGGCGACCAGGCAGGCGTGCTGCCCGCCCGCGCCGCCGAAGCAAGAGAGTGCCGCCGCCGTCACATCGTGCCCGCGCGCGACCGACACTTGCCGGATCGCGTTCGCCATGTTGGCCACCGCGATCTGGACGAAGCCTTCGGCGAGCCCTTCAGGCTGTATGTTTTGCCCGGCTTCTGCCGAGACTTCGGCGGCGAGAGCGGCAAACTTGACCGCGACCACGCCTGCATCAATCGGTTGGTCGCCAGTCGGGCCGAACACTTTGGGAAACTGGCTCGGCACCAGCTTGCCGAGCAGCACGTTGCAATCGGTCAGGGTCAGCGGCCCGCCATGGCGATAGCACGCCGGACCCGGCACCGCGCCCGCGCTCTCGGGCCCGACCACCAGCCGCCCGGCATCGAACCGGCAGATCGACCCGCCGCCTGCCGCTACGGTGTGGATTCGCAGCATCGGTGCGCGGATCCGCACACCCGCCAGCCGGGTCTCGCTGTCGCGCTCGAAGGTGCCCGCGTAATGGCTGACGTCAGTCGAGGTACCGCCCATGTCGAATCCGATGACGCGAGCGGCGCCGGACATTTCAGCGGTTTTCGCCATACCGACGATCCCGCCCGCCGGGCCCGACAACGTCGCGTCCTTGCCATGGAACCGCGCCCCGTCGATCAGCCCGCCCGAGCTCTGCATAAACAGCGGCGCCGACCCCACGCCAAGCGCGGCGCTGAACTGATCGACATAGTGCCGCAAAATCGGTGAGAGGTA
>JARXKR010000097.1:0-6506 GCA_030271565.1 Pseudomonadota bacterium | reverse complement strand
ATCGCAAGCAAGGTCGGCGCACCCTTGCGTTCGAGCAGTGCATTGGTGGCCACGGTGGTGCCCATCCGCACCGCGCAGCGCGGCAGCGGGCCTGACGCTACCCCGGTCAATTGCCGGATCGCCGCGATCGCGGCATCCTCGGTACGGGCCGGGTCTTCGGATAGCAGCTTGGCGGTGTGGACGCTGCCATCGGGCGAGCGGGCGACCACATCGGTGAAAGTCCCGCCGCGGTCGATCCAGAAATGCCAGAGGGGGGCCGGGTCCATTGGCACTTGCATAGCCGGGGCGAAGCGCTTGGCAAAGACATCGCAAAGCCTGTGCGATTGGTTTCGTCTGCAACCAGTGCTAGGTGCGCGGGATGCCCGCTGCCATCGACCGCACCGCCCTTCGCCTCGCTTACCGGATGGAGGAGGAGGCCTGCCTGGCGCAGCGGCTTGGCCAGGCCGCGCCCGCCAGCGCGGTGCATGAACAGGCCAGCTTGATCGCGGCGCGGTTGGTCGAAGGCGCACGCGCGCGCAAGGCCTCGGGGCTCGACGCGTTCCTCCAGACTTACGGCCTCGGCACCGACGAGGGCATCGCGCTGATGTGCCTGGCCGAGGCGCTGCTGCGGGTCCCCGATGCGGCCACTGCCGACGCGTTGATCCACGACAAGCTGGGCGGGGTCGACTGGTCCGAACACGTCGGCGAAAGCTCGAGCACCTTCGTCAACGCCGCGACCTTTTCGCTGATGCTGACCGGGCAAGTGCTGCACCAGCGCCGCGCCGATGCGGGCGGGCTCGGCGCTTCTCTCAAGCGCGCGGTCGGGCGTCTGGGTGAGCCCGTGATAAGGCAAGCGACCTTGCAGGCAATGAAAATCCTCGGCGGGCAATTCGTGTTCGGGCGGACCATCCGGGAGGCGCTGGACCGCGCCGCACCCGAGCGCAAACAAGGTTTGACCCACAGTTTTGACATGCTCGGCGAAGCGGCGATGACCTTTGCCGATGCCGAGCGCTACCGGCAGTCGTACGCCAATGCCCTGACCGCGATTGCGGCGGAGGCCGGCGAAGGAATTGTCCGTTCGCCCGGGATTTCGGTCAAGCTGTCGGCGCTCTATCCGCGCTACGATTTCCTCCACGCCGATGCCGCCAAAGCGGCACTGGTGCCGATGCTGAAGGTCCTCGCCGCGCAGGCCCGCGATGCCGATATCCATTTCACCATCGACGCCGAAGAAGCCGAGCGGCTCGAGCTGTCGATGGACATTATCGAAGCGCTGGCGAGCGACGACGAACTGTTCGTGGGCGGCTGGCAGGGTTTCGGCCTGGCGCTGCAGGCCTATTCAAAGCGCGCGGTGCCGCTGACTGACTGGGTGATCGCGCTCGCCCGCCGCCACAATCGCCGGATCATGGTTCGGCTGGTCAAGGGCGCCTATTGGGACAGCGAAATCAAGGCGAGCCAGGTCGGCGGCTATGCCGATTATCCGGTGTTCACCCGCAAGGTCGCGACCGACGTTTCGTACCTCGCCTGCGCGGCCAAACTGCTCGCCGCGCCCGACGCGGTCTATGCTGCGTTCGCCACCCACAACGCCTATTCGGTCGGCGCGATCAAGGCGCTGGCTGGTAACACCGCGTTCGAATTCCAACGGCTCCACGGAATGGGCGAGGACGTTTACGAAGAGCTTGCCCGGCTGGAGGCCGAGGCCAGCCAGCCACGCACTCCGGTGCGGATTTACGCGCCGGTGGGCGGACACAAAGACTTGCTCGCTTACCTGGTGCGGCGGCTGCTGGAAAATGGCGCGAACTCGTCGTTCGTCAACCGCATGGCCGATGCCGAGGTCCCGGTGGGCGAACTGGTCGGCGATCCGGTGGTCGAACTCGCGGCGCTGGAGCCGAAGCGCAATCCGGCGATACCGCTGCCGGGCGATATCTTCGCAGGGAGGCGCAACAGCAAGGGGGTCGATCTTGCCGACCCGCTGGTGCGCGAGCCTTTGCTGGCAGAGCTGGCTGCAATGGCGAGCGACGACGATTGGGAGGCCGCGCCGACGGTCGAACACAAGCGCGGGTCCAAGCCCGAACCGATCAGCTCGCCCTACGATACCGCGCAGCAAGTCGGAACGGTGCGCGCGGCCAGCGCGGCCGAAGTCGGCGAAACGATCGCGCGCGCTGTGGCTTTCCAGCCGGAATGGGACGGCCTCGGCGGCGAAATCCGCGCCACGCTGCTCGAAGAAGTCGCCGACCAATACGAAGCTCACACGCCGCAGTTCCTCTCGCTGTGCATGCGCGAGGCGGGGAAATCGCTGGTCGATGCGGTGCTTGAGGTGCGCGAGGCGGTCGATTTCCTGCGTTATTACGCCGCCGAGGCGCGCGCGCAGTTCACTGCCGAGGGTGTGGCCCTGCCCGGCCCGACCGGCGAGAGCAACCGGCTGCGGCTCACCGGGCGCGGGGTGTTCGTGGCGATTTCGCCATGGAACTTCCCGCTGGCGATCTTCACCGGACTGATCGCCGGGCCGCTCGCGGCGGGCAACACGGTGATCGCCAAGCCCGCCGAGCAGACTCCTTTGATCGCCGATCTCGCGATCCGGTTGTTCCACCAGGTCATTTCCGACGGCGTGGTCCAGCTCGCCCCCGGCGACGGCAAGGTCGGGGCAATGCTGACCAGCGACCCGCGCATTGCCGGAGTCGCCTTCACCGGCTCGACCGAAACCGCGCGCGCGATCAACCGGGCGATGGCGGCGCGCGAAGGCCCGCTCGGCATCCTCGTCGCCGAGACCGGCGGGCAGAACGCGATGATCGTCGATAGCTCGGCCTTGCCCGAACAGGTCACTCGCGACGTTCTGGCCAGCGCGTTCCAGAGCGCGGGGCAGCGCTGCTCGGCGCTGCGGGTGCTCTATTTGCAGGACGATGTCGCCGATTCCATGATTGAGATGATCACGGGCGGGTTCGAAGCGCTGGTGATCGGCAGCCCCGAGGACCTTTCGACCGATGTCGGCCCGGTGATCGATGCCGAGGCCAAGGCCAAGCTCGACAAGCATGTCGCGGCAATGAAACGCGCCGGGCACAAGGTGTGGCAGCGCGAATTGCCCAAGGCCTGCAAGACCGGGCACTTTGTCGCCCCGACGATCATCGAAATCGCCTCGATCCGCGAACTGCCGAACGAGAATTTCGGACCCATACTCCACATCGCGCGGTTCAAGGCCGACGAGCTCGAAGCGGTGATCGCCGATATCAACCAGTGCCAGTTCGGCCTGACGCTCGGCCTGCACAGCCGAATCGATGCGACCCGGCGACTGGTCGAGGCACGAGCGCGGGTCGGGAACTTCTACGTCAACCGCAATCAGATCGGTGCGGTCGTCGGCAGCCAGCCGTTCGGCGGCGAAGGACTGTCGGGCACCGGGCCCAAGGCCGGCGGCCCGCATTACCTCGCGCGGTTTGCGACCGAGCGGGTGACCTGCATCGACACCACCGCGGCAGGCGGTAACGCCAGTTTGATGGCGGGATAGCCCAGCGTTGCATCGCTCCGCCAAGGCGTTAGACCTTGCGGCAACAACAGGGAGCGGGCGATGAACAAATGGGTCTGGGGTCTTGGCGGCGCAGTGCTGGTGCTGGGCGGGGTCGTCGCCGCGCGCACCGCCACTTTCGCGCCCGAGGCGGTCGGTAACGGCAAGGGCATTGCCGTCGCAGCCGCGCCGCCGTTCGATACGGCACTCGCCGCGCAGCACCTGGGTGAAGCAGTGCGAATCCAGACCGTCAGCCATCAAGACCCGGCCGAGAACCAGCTCGGCGAATGGACCAAACTGCACGACTGGCTGATCGCGACCTATCCCAAGGTGAGCGGAAAAATGCAGCGGCAGGAACTGGGGCAGACGCTGGTCTATACCTGCACTGGCAGCGACCCGGCAGCGCAGCCAATCATCGTCATGGCCCACCAGGATGTGGTCCCGGTCACTCCGGGCACCGAGAAGGACTGGAAGCATGCCCCGTTCGCCGGTGAGATTGCCGAGGGCGCGGTGTGGGGGCGCGGCTCGGTCGACGACAAAGGCTCGCTGGTCGCGCTGTTCGAAGGACTTGAGGCTTTGGCGGAGCAAGGCTTTACGCCCAAGCGGACGATCATTCTGGTCACCGGGCATGACGAGGAAGCTGGTGGCACCGGCGCGACCGCGGCGGCGGCATGGCTTGGCGCGCAGCACACCAAAGCACTCTTCACGATCGACGAAGGCGGTCTGATCGCCACCGATACGCCGATGATCAACGGACCCGCGGCGATGATAGGGATCGCCGAGAAGGGTTATGCCACGCTCAGGGTCACCGCTCCTGCGGTCGGCGGGCATTCCTCGGCTCCGCCCAAACCCAGTGAGATCGGCACGATCAACCTTGCCAAGGCGGTGCTGGCGATCGATGCCAAGCAATTCCCCACCGAACTGCGCGGCCCCGCCAAGAGCATGGTCGAGGTGCTGGCCGCCAAGGCGGGCGGGGCGAGCAAGCTCGCGGTCGCCAATCGCTGGCTGCTCGGCGGGGTGGTGCTGTCGAAGATGGCCGGCAGCCCCGCCTCGGCGGCGATGCTCCACACCACCATCGCGCCGACCATGCTGACCGGCAGTCCCAAGGAAAACGTGCTGCCGCAGACCGCAACCGCGCTGATCAATTACCGGATCGCGCCGTGGGACACATCGGCAGATGTGCTCGCCCGCGCGAAGGCCGCGACCAAGGGCTTGCCGGTTCAGGTAGGCTGGACCGAGCGACCGCCGCGCGAACCCAGCCCGGTTTCGTCGAGCGATTCGCAAGGGTGGAACCTGATCGCAGCGACGATCGGCGCGGAACGCCCGGGTCTGGTGATTTCGCCCTATCTGGTCGTCGCAGGCACCGACAGCCGATCGATGGCGCCGGTCTCGCAGGACGTCTACCGCTTCCAGGCGATCGACTTCGCCAGCACCGACATCAGGATGATCCACGGCACCAACGAGCACATGACGCTCGACAACCTGAGCAGCCTGATCCGCTTCTACGCGCGGCTGATCGCGACGGCGGCGGGGTGAGCTTTAAGCCCTTCCCGCCTGCGGGAGGGGTTTGGGGTGGGCTCGTTGCACTGACACACCCACCCCCGGCCCCTCCCGCAAGCGGGAGAGGAGAAGTTGCTTGCCCTTGTTAATCGCGCGGTTAAACTGCCGTGTGGGAGACACGCATGGATGACGCTACCTACCAGCGATTGCTGGCCAAGGCCCTGCTGACCAAGGACCTGTTCAGCTTCGATGACTTCATCTCCTATTGGGCCAAAGACCGGCCCGACCGCGTCGCGATCGAAGGCGACGACCTGCAGCTGAACTACGGCGAGCTCGAAGATGCGACCGCCCGGGTTGCCTCGGCATTGCTGGCGCTCGGGCTCAACAAAGGCGATCGGATCGCATGGTTCGGCAAGAACAGCGCGACCTATTTCATCCTGTTCTTCGGTGCCGCACGCGCTGGCGTGGTCATGGTCCCGATCGGCTGGCGGCTGGCCGAGCCCGAGGCGGCGTTCATCATCGACAATGCCGAAGCAAAGCTGCTGTTCCTCGGAGAAGGTTTCGAAGCCTGTACCGAAACGCTCGGCAAGCGCCCTGGCCTGATGCGCTGCTGCACCGTGGCGCAGGCGCAGGCCGAAGTGATCGGCGCACCCCGCACAGCCTTCATTCCCTCCGGCCCGGATGAGGCGGTGCTGCAGCTCTATACCTCGGGCACCACCGGCAATCCCAAAGGCGCGGTGCTGTCCAACCGCAACCTGTTCGGACTGCGCAAGGCTGGCCTCGAAAACCCGCCGCCGCATTCGCTGTGGGACGAGGATGAGGCGGTGCTGGTTGCCATGCCCTGCGCGCATATCGGTGGCACCGGGCTGGGGATCGTCGCGCTGGCGGCCGGACTTCCGGGAATTGTGCTGAGCGAATTCGATCCGGTGCGGGTGTTCGATGCGGTCGAGAACCGCGGCATCACGCGCTTTTTCATCGTCCCCGCGGCGCTGGCCATGCTGCTCAACCATCCCGATTGCGCCAAGACCGATTTCAGCCGGATCAAATACATCATGTACGGCGCGAGCCCGATCCCGCTCGAGCTGCTGCGCGAATGCATCGCGATGTTCGGCGCGGAATTCACCCAGAACTACGGCATGACTGAGACTACCGGCACAATCTGCGTGCTGCCGCCCGAGGACCATAGCGTCGAGGGCAACCAGCGCATGCGCTCGGCCGGCAAGCCGCTGCCCGGGGTCGAAGTGGTGATCAAGGGCCGCGACGGCAGCATCCTGCCGCAAGGCGAGATCGGCGAGATCGTCACGCGTTCCTCCAGCAACATGCTGGGCTACTGGAAACTGCCCGAAGCCACCGCCAGCACGGTGGACGCCGACGGCTGGATCGCTACGGGCGATGTCGGCTACTTTGACGAGGACGGCTACGTCTACATGTACGACCGGGCCAAGGACATGATCATCACCGGCGGCGAGAACGTCTATCCGGCCGAGGTCGAAAGCGCGATCTACGGCCATCCCGATGTGCTCGAAGTCGCGGT
>JARXKR010000096.1 GCA_030271565.1 Pseudomonadota bacterium | reverse complement strand
CCGCTGGGCGGCGCAGCGGGCGATCCGGTCGCGGCGCGCAGCCTGGCGATGGCCGCAACGATCTTCGACTGGTCGCTTCATCCCTGGGCGATCTTCGCGGTGACGGGCCTGGCATTCGCGGTTTTTGCTTATGATTTCAATATGCCGCTGTCTATGCGCTCGGCCTTTTATCCGGTCTTCGGCAAAGCGGTTTGGGGCCGCGCGGGCGACCTGATCGAAGTTCTAGCCGTCCTCGCGACGATCTTTGGCCTCGCCACTTCGCTGGGGCTGGGGGCGCAGCAGGCGATGGCCGGGATCACCTATCTCTATGGCATCGCGAGCTCACCAGCCGCAATTCTGGGGCTGATCGCGATCATGGCCAGCATCACCTTCCTGTCTGTCCGCGGCGGGATCGATCGCGGGATCCGCATCCTGAGCGAGGCCAACATGTGGGTCGCGCTGGCCTTGCTGCTGTTCGTGCTGGCGACCGGCCCGGCGTGGCAATTGCTGGGCGATTTCCTGGCCAACATCGCCAACTACCTCAAACTGCTGCCCGCCTTGTCCAACCCGGTCGGGCGCAGCGATGCGGGTTTCTACGATGACTGGTCGGTCTATTACTGGGCCTGGTGGATCAGTTGGGCGCCGTTCGTTGGCATGTTCATGGCGCGGATTTCGCTGGGGCGGACGGTGCGCGAATTTATTGCCGGGGCCATGATCGCCCCTAGCCTGCTCGGGATCATCTGGCTGACTGTGTTTGGTGATGCCAGCATTGCGCAAATCTCCGCCGGCACCGCGCCCGGCCTGACGCAAGCCTCGCTCGACACCCAGCTGTTCGTGCTGCTCGGCACGCTGCCTTACGCCCAGATCACTTCGTTCGTGGCGATCGCGCTAATCCTGATCTTTTTCGTGACCGGCTGGGATTCGGGCACTCTGGTGATCGACACCATGACCGCAGGCGGCCGCACCGACACGCCCTTGCGGCAGAAAGTGATCTGGCTGTTCGCGGTCGGTGGGATTGGCGTCGTGCTGTTGCTGAGCGGCGGATTGAATTCGCTGCAGGCCGGAGCAATCGCCACCGGGCTGCCTTTGGCGCTGGTCCTGCTGATAATGTGCTGGGGCACGCTCAAGGGTCTGCTCGCGCTGCACCGTACCGCTCAAGAAAAGCAGTCGCGAGTGAGCAAGGGAAATGCCGATCGATGACCCCTTCAGATGACGAGAGATACGACTATGTGATCGTCGGCGCTGGTTCGGCCGGCTGTGTGCTGGCCGACCGGCTCACTGCAGACGGCACCAATCGCGTCCTCTTGCTCGAATTCGGCGGGAGCGACCGGTCGATTTTTATCCAAATGCCCGCCGCGCTGGCTTATCCGATGAGCACCAGGCGATGGAACTGGGGCTACGAGAGCGAGCCGGAGCCGCACCTCAACAACCGCCGGCTGAACTGTCCGCGCGGCAAGGGGCTGGGCGGTTCATCCTCGATCAACGGGCTGGTTTACGTTCGCGGCAATCCGCTCGATTTCGAGCGCTGGCAAAACGAAGAGGGCGCGCGCGGCTGGGGCTATGCCGATGTGTTGCCCTATTTCAAACGCGCTGAAACGCGGGCCGAGGGCGGTAACGAGTATCGCGGGGGAGATGGCCCGCTCTCCACCGGCTACGGCACGCTGCGCAATCCCCTCCATCAAGCCTGGCTCGATGCCGCGCAGCAGGCGGGCTATTGTCTGACCGAGGACTACAACGGTTTCCGCCAGGAAGGGTTTGGCCGGATGGACATGACCGTCCGCAAGGGTACGCGATGTTCGGCGGCAAAAGCCTATCTCTATCCGGCGCGCAAGCGATCAAACCTGCGGGTTATCCAGAACGCATTGGCCACCCGCGTGCTGTTCGATGGCAAGCGTGCCGTGGGTGTGGAATTCGAACACGGCGGGAGGCCGCACCAGGTCCGCGCGGATCGTGAAGTGATCCTCGCAGGCGGATCGATCAATTCGGTCCAGCTGCTCAAACTTTCTGGTATCGGGCCTGCAGAGGAATTGGCCGATCTTGGCATCCCCGTGCTGGCTGATCGGCCCGGGGTCGGGGCCAACCTGCAGGATCACCTTGAATTTTACTTCCAGATGGCCTGCACCCAGCCGGTGACGCTTTATGGCCAAGCCAATCTGGTGGGCAAGGCGCTGGCGGGCGCGCAGTGGCTATTCCTGCGCAGTGGGATAGGCGCGACCAGTCATTTCGAAAGCTGCGGCTTCATCCGCAGCCGCGCCGGGATCAAGTATCCCGACATCCAGTATCATTTCTTCCCGATGGCGATCAATTACGACGGCAGCGCGCTGGCAACCGAACACGGTTTTCAGGCCCATGTCGGCCCCATGCGCTCCAAGAGCCGTGGAACCATCACTCTGCGCAGCCCGGACCCGCGCGACAAGCCAAAAATCCGGTTCAACTACATGAGTCATCCCGATGACTGGGCGGAGATGCGTGCCTGTGTCCGGCTGACCCGCGAAATTTTCCAGCAGCCCGCTTTTGCCCCCTGGCGCGGGCGCGAAATTCAGCCCGGTGCGGACTGCACTAGCGACGAAGCAATCGATGCCTTCATCGCGCAGCATGTCGAAAGCGCGCTGCATCCTTCCTGCACCTGCAAGATCGGGGACCTCAATGACCCAATGGCCGTTGTCGACCCAGCGCTCAAGGTTATTGGGGTCGAAGCCCTGCGCGTGATTGACAGCTCGGTCATGCCTTCGATCACGACCGGCAATCTCAACGCGCCGACGATCATGATCGGTGAAAAGGGCGCCGACCTTGTCCTCGGCAAGCCGCCACTTCCCCCGTCAAACGCGCCTTATTATCTCGCGCCCGATTGGGAAGTGTCGCAGCGATGACCCGTTTCGTCCACGAACCAGCCCGCCAGATCGACGTGATCCGTGAAACAGATGTCCTCGTTGTCGGATCAGGTCCCGGCGGGCTTGCTGCTGCGCTGGCTTCGGCCCGGGCAGGCGCTGAGACTATCTTGCTCGAACGATTTGGTTGCTTCGGCGGCAATATCACTCAGGTTGGGGTGGAAGGCTTCGCCTGGTACCGCCACCCCGCCACGATCGATAGCGAAGGCATCGGCCGCGAGTTTGAAGAGCGCGCCAAAGCCATGGGCGCAGCGATGCCCGAACCCCAATCGATCAGCCACAGTCTGGACGCAGAAGCATTCAAAGTCGTCGCCGATACCTTGGTTGAGGAAGCGGGCGTCATCCCCATGCTTCACCGCCTGTTTGTCGCCCCGATCATGGAAGGCGACACGATTATTGGTGTGATCGTGGAAAGCAAGGCGGGCCGCGAAGCGATCCTGGCCAAGCGCGTGATCGATGCGAGCGGAGATGCCGATATCGCTCACCGCTGCGGCGCGCCAACGCACAAGCATCCGGTCGACGAGATGATGTCGGTCTCGGTCATGTTCTCTATGTGCGGGGTCAACAAGACGCGCTTTATCGACGCAGTGAAGGCGGATCCACAAACTTATGGCGACTGGGCTGTTGGCGGTGAATGGGACGTGACAACTGACGGCAAGGAGGACGAGATGTTCTCGCCCTTCCTGCGCAAGCCGTTCAAGGCGGCGTTGGAAGCGGGGCTTATCCCCCCCAGCCTGGCGACCATCGCAGGGACATGGGGGACTGTTTCCGATCAGGGCGATCTGACCTACCTGAACATGGTGCATCTATCCCTCGACGGCACTGACCCGGATGCGTTGACGCATGGCGAGATGGCGGGGCGCAAGCAGGCGATGCACGCTGTTGAGGCGCTCAAGGGGTTCATGCCTGGCTGTGAAAATGCCAAGCTGCGCAATTTCGGCATGACCCTTGGCATCCGCGACACCCGCAAGATCGACGCAGTCTTCAACCTGACAGCAGACGATGTGCGCGGGGAAGCCCGGTTCGATGACAGTATCGGCATCTTCCCCGAATTCATTGATGGATACGGGTATCTGATTCTGCCGACCACCGGACGGTATTTCCACGTACCTTATCGTACAATGCTGCCCAAAGGCGTGAAAAATCTCATCGTCACTGGCCGCACGATTGGGGGCGACAAGGTCAGCCACGCGGCGGTGCGCAACATGATGTGCTGTGCGGTGGCCGGGCAAGGTGCGGGCGTTGCGGCGGCGCTGGCGGTTAAGACTGGACGTGGATTTGCCGACCTCGACCTGGCGGCAGTCCAGCGCGAATTGCTGCGGCAAGGCGCGCGGATCAATTGACGGGTGGAGGGATCCCGGTCCGGCCTGCAAAATGCCCCTAGCGGCATTATGATACGCGGGTATGGTACATATTAGGATTGATAATGATGCGGTCGGCTTTGGCCGGCCAGCAAGGGGCAGGTCATCCCATGAAGCCGGCGCAGGAGTTCGATCTTCACGCAATCGAGGTCCTTATCATGACCGTCGAACTGGGCGGGATGTCGCAGTGCGCCGCGCATCTTGAGATTACCCAGTCGGCAGTGTCTCAAACCATTGCGCGCTTGGAAGCGAGCATCGGGACGCCATTGTTTGATCGTTCGATGCGGCCCTTGAGATTGACGACGAGCGGTCGCTCGATGTTCGAGCGTGGCAAGCAATTGCTCGCCCTGGCCCGCAGCACTTACGATAACGTTCGCGTCGGCGCCGACCTGCCGTTGGCGCGGCTGACGGTGGCTATGTCGTTCAGCCTGGCCAACCAGCTGACCGCGGCGATCATGAGCGATCTGGGCGGCCGGGCCGAACGATGGAACATCCGCTCGGGAATTTCGCTTGAGCATCAGGGCGAATTCCTTGCTCGCGACATCGACATGATGGTGACCGGCAGCTTCAACCTTGAGCACCGGGACAATATCGAATTGCATCCGGTGTTCGAGGAGGGCTTCGTGATCGCGGTCCCGGCGAGCTACCAGAAGCAGCTCGATGTGGACCCTGCCGACTTGCCGTTTATCCGGTTTTCGCGGCTGACCGGCATGGGGCAACAGATCGAACGCCAGATTGTGCGACTGAAGCTCGGCTTGCGCCAAGGCGTGGAAGTTGAATCGTCGCATCAGCAACTTGCCCTGGTTGCAGCTGGACTGGGCTGGACGATAACCTCTCCGGTCTGCCTTTCGGCGGCACCGGAATTGCTGCGTATGATCCGGATTGAACCGATGCCGCGCGGGCGTTTCTCGCGAACCGTGCAAGTTGTCTCGCGAGACGGCGAGCTTGGCGCTCTCCCTCAGCAGGTTGCGCGGGTATGCAGCCGGCAGCTGAAAGAGGTAACTTTCCCACCATTGATCCACCAGATGCCCTGGCTGGAGGAGCAGATTACATGGCACGCCTGACCGCAATCACACTGATGACTTTCGCCGGCTTGCTTGCTGCTGCCAGCCCCGGCGCACCGCTGCCGCCCAGCGTGCCGGGCATCGATGCGCCGCAATTGGCACCGCTTGGTCCGCACAAGGTCGGGTTCCGCAGCGTTACCCTGGTCCACAAGGCCCAGCCCGATCTGCTCCATGTTGATCCTGCGACCGGACGCGTCCAACTCTACGACCGTATGCTGACCGTCGATATCTGGTACCCGGCCAAGGTCAGGCGCGGCGCGGCTCCGGTGACTTATACGGCCAGCCTCTATGGTGAGCCTCCCAGACCGTCCGTCCAGTTTAGTGTGCGCGGCCTTGCAATTCCCAACGCAGCGCCAGATGGCAATGGCTATCCACTGGTGATCCTTTCGCATGGCTACAGCAACGCGCCTGCGGTCATGACCTGGCTGACTGAAAACCTGGCCTCGAAAGGTTATGTCGTTGCCGCCATTCATCACGAAGATCCCGACCCCTATGTGGTCTCTGCCGACAAGCGGGCTGCGCCCAACTTCAACCGGCCGGTCGATATTGCCTTCGTTGCGGCCAAGTTGCGACACGATCTGGGCGCACTGATCGACCCCGCCGAAGTAGCGCTGATCGGGTATTCGCAGGGCGGCTACGGGGTCCTGACCGCTGGTGGTGCCAGTCTTGACCCCGATGGTCCGAACATGAGCCAGGTCGCCGGAGGGTGGATGAAACGGCTCGCGCACGGTGCCTCGACCGAGGCCGAGGGGAAGGTTCCAGGGGTCAAGGCGATCGTGGCCATTGCCCCGGCCGGCGGCGCGCCCCGCAGTGCATGGGGGACCGCAGGCCTGCTTGGCATCACCGCGCCGTTATTGCTGATCCAGGGCGATGCTGACCGGACGGTCGACTACCAGACCGGAGCGCTCGCCGATTTCGAGAATGCCAGGAATTCGGATCGGTATTTGCTGACATTACGGCAAGCCGGCCACGACATCGGACTAAGCCCCGCACCTGCGCAAATGCGCAGCCGCCTGTGGGACATGGATTGGTTCGTAGACCCGATTTGGCGGCCGGACCGCGTCAACGCGATCAACTTGCACTTCATAACCGCGTTCTTGGCGATCAACCTCAAGGGCGATACCAGCATGCGCAGTTTCCTCGACGTACCTGTCGAAGATGCCAGCGACGGCGTGTGGGATGCCCCCGCAGGCACGCCGTGGGGGGCCTACAGCCCCGGCGGGAACGGAGTTACGCTTTGGAAAGGTTTCCAGCGGCGGCATGCCCAGGGGATGATGCTTCGCCACGCTGCAACGGGTCAGTAAAACTACCCGATCGATTTTGATGCGACGTTCCAGAAGTGGATCATGTCATTGGCGTAGCTTAGTGGGACATATGCGACGCAGCTGTCCGCGCTTTCGACATAAAGCCGCACATTGACGTGATCAATCAACGTTGCGGCACTGCATCCAGGTGGAAAGTCAGCGGATTCAGCGTCGAAGACACCGCCTTCCATCAGCAGACTACGCCAGCCGCCTCCGCTCAGGCGAACCCGCACGATACCGCCGCCAATGGCGGTCAGACTGCCATCGGAGCCCAGGATTTCTGCCAATCTGCTGGTCTCACCCTCAACCAGCCAGACGGTCGGTTCGTAGCGGATCAACCGCAAGGCAGACAATTGCAGAGATGCTCCAAGAAGCGGCAAACTCGCGCCAAACTCTGTTTCAAAGCGATTGCCGACCGCCACCGGGTTGCTCCAGATCTCCAGCGCATGGAGCGGCGCGGCGGGCAGGACTTCGATCGCTACATCAGTCACGGTAGCGCTCTCCCGATGCGTCGTAGAAGTGCGGAGCGACAACCCGGACTCTCGCGCTTTGGTTGCGGGTCGGGGACGATGCGACAAGTTCCTCGCCGTGGCGCGCGAAGCCACCGTCCAGCAGCGCAAGCGCGATCGAGCCGCCTTCAACCACGCGGAGTCCCGCCGCGCTAACGTGGCCTTGGGCTGGCTGACCGGGTGCAACGATCAGCATCGCGCCCTCTGCAATTTCTCCGCTGATTGCTTCCAATCCCACGAGCTGCTTGCGCCCCGACTGGCTAAGCCCAGGACGTGTAAGCCCCGCTGCGCCGACATAGCCGCCGGCCTTGTTGAGCATCTTGTCGAGCGCCAGATCATGCGGGGTCAGCCGGCCGTCGACTTCGCCGCCGACCACCAGATGACCCTTTTCGATCCGGAGCAGCTCCATCGCCTCCATCCCGTACAAGCAGCCGCCTTGGGTGGTCACAGCGGCCTCGCAGGCGTTCCAGACCGGCTCTGCCTGGCTGGCTTCAGCGTAAATTTCGAAGGCCCGCTCACCGCTGTAGCTTGCGGCCAGCACGATAATTGGCTGCCCGGCGATGGTGGCGAGCACAGTCGACATGTGGCGCGGCGGCTCTTCGCCGATCAAGCTCGCCAGTGCTGCCTTGGCGCGCGGCCCGGCCACTGCAATCCCGGCGTAATGTTCCTGCACGTTGACCGCCGAGACCCTGAACTGCGGGCACAGGAACTGGCGGACATACGAGATATGCGTCGCCATCCGGTCGGCCCCGCCGGTCGAGCTGGTCAGGAGATAGCGATCTTCTGCGAGCCGCCAGACCGTACCGTCGTCGAACACCAGCCCGTCTTCGCGCAACATAAAAGTGTACCGCCCGCGCCCGGCCGCCAGTTTGCCCACCGTGGTCGCGCAGATCAGTTCGAGCAGCTGCACTGCATCGGGCCCGCTGACTTCAAACTTCGCCAGGGTCGATACGTCGGTCATACCCAGAGCGGTGCGCACGCTCCGCGCTTCTCGCAGCGCCGCATCGGCGAGGGTCTCGGTGCCCTGCGGATAGGCCCGCGGTCGTTTCCAATAACCCAGCGGCTGCCAGATCGGCTGCTTGGCCTGATGCACATCGTACAGCGCCAATCGGCGCAAGTGTGCGCCCGCATCGCGTTCATTCCGGCCCGCGAGCAGCCCCATAGTGACGGGGGTATAAGGCGGGCGGAACGTGGTCAGGCCCGCCTCGGGAATGGCCACACCCTGCTTTTCGGCCAGCCGGCCCAGCGCCGCCATGTTGCTGGTCTTGCCCTGATCGGTCGCCATTCCCAGCGTGGTGTAGCGCTTGAGGTGTTCGACCGAACGATAACCCTCGGCCCAGGCGAGATCGATATCACCCAGCGAAAC
>JARXKR010000095.1 GCA_030271565.1 Pseudomonadota bacterium | reverse complement strand
CGTAATTGCCCACCACCGCATCGAACGCGAAAGCGCTCTGCACGTAGTCATGTTCAAACCAGCCATCGAGGAAGCTGCGCGCCGACTTGGTGAACATGTCGAGCAGATCGCGCTGCACCTCGAGATCGAGCTGCGCCATCGGCCAGCCCTGCTTCGCCGCCGCGAGCATCGATGAGACCCCGCCGCCGACATTGGGCGGGATTTTCAGGCTGAGATCGCGCAGTACATTGGCGACCTTTTCCAGCGCGGCGTCATATTTGGGGTAAGCCTCGGCGTCCTTTTTGGAGAACCGCGCAAACTCCGCCTCGGTCCGCCCAGCCCCGCCGCCAAGCTTGATGTAGTCATCTGCGAACGGGAAGAAGTTGGAGATCGTCCGCTCGATCACGCGGTAGCCGTAATCGTGCAGTCGCATGTCGGCGATCACCTTGGGGCGGAGCAGGCTGACCGTGTAGCTGGCGGTCGAATTGCGGAAACCCGGGTGGAACTCCTCGGTCACCGCCGCGCCGCCGACAATGTGCCGCCGTTCGAGCACCCGCACGCGCATCCCCGCCTTGGCGAGATAGAAGGCGCAGACGAGGCCATTGTGTCCGCCGCCGATGATCAGTGCGTCGTAGGTTTTGGTCATTCTTTGCTCCAGCCCGGCGCGGGCGCTTGGGGGAGGCGGGCCTCGGGGATCAGGGTGCGGATCTTGCGCGCGAAACTGCGCAGGCAGACTTCGCTCGAGGCGATCGGCCCGGCGGTGTAGCTGCGGCTGGCCATGCCTTGCTGGACCTGGCCGATCAGCCAGGTGTCCTCGGCATTGACCACGCGGTTGATCCGCCAGTTGGCATAGCGCGCGAGCTTCATCGCGCGGCGCTGCTCGGGCGGAGTGAATTTATCGGGCAGGCAATAGGCGACCTCACGCAGCAGGCAGGTGGTCGGGGAAGTAGGAATCCACTGCATGAAGTCGATCTGGTCGGCGTAGATGTCGAAGGCCATGTTGGGCCACAGCTTGTAATAGAGCCAGCGCCCCTGCGCGACCTCGGGCAGGTGTTCCACGCGCGGCAGGTGCCTGGTGTAGAACTGCTCCCAGAAGTTTCGCCGGTCACCCGTGGTTACATCACCCAGCAGCCGGTCAGCCCAGCCGTGGGCCTCGATCCGGTAGCTCTTGCCGACCAGCCGGGTCAGGCCATCGTGCGCCACCGGAATGTGCAGGTTGTCCGAATAATTATCGCCGACGTTCTTCCAGTTGACCTCGCGCGGGCGGTGGCGGACCGCGCCCATCGGCTGCATCGCCTCGAACTTGTACGGCGCTACCTCGGTTTCGAACGGGGCCATCATTTCGGCCACCGATGGGAAGCCCGCATCTTCGAGCCGCACGAAAATGAACCCCCGCCATTGCTCGAGCGAAACCGGGGCTAGACCGCTTTCTGCCATGTTGAGCGCCGGGTATTCCGCTTTGTGCGGCACTCCGCTGAGCCGCCCGTCGGCCTCATAGCTCCAGGCGTGGTAGGGGCAGACCAGCTTCTTCGCGCAGCCGCCCGGGCCCTGCAGCAGCCGCATCGCGCGGTGGCGGCAGACGTTGCTGAAGGCACGGACTTCGCCGTCGGTCCCGCGAATAACGATCACGCTTTCGCCCAGGTAATCGAGCGTGCGGTAGTCTCCCGGCTGGGCGATCTCATTGATATGGCAGACGATCTGCCACGACGGACGGATCACGCGCTCCATCTCGACCGCGAAGTATTCGGGGTCGTGGTAGATCCACCCGGGCAGCGAAAAGTCAGCGTCGGGATCGACCCGGGGGCCGTCGATATCTGCTCGTGACTGAAATGCACTGGTCGCCACAAGCCCGAGTCCCGCATTGCTTATTGGACGATCGTATAACAAGTGTTAGTGCTTGTCAGGTGGAAAATGGGCAATGGCAGCGCGCGGCCTTCGACAGGCTCAGGCTGAGCGGGCCTTTTGGTCAGATTCCCAACCCCGCTCAGGCTGAGCCTGTCGAAGCCCGCGCGCAACTGGCGAACAAGACGATGACTGCCAAGGCCGCCTTCACCCGCGCCGAACCGGACGCCCGGCGCCACAGCCTGATCGAAGCCTGCGCGCGGGTTCTGGCGCGCGCGGGAGCGGCCGGGACTTCGGTCCGGGCAATCGCGCTCGAGGCAGGCGTTTCGCCGGGGTTGGTCGGCCATTACTTCGCCGGGATCGATGCGCTGGTCGCGGCGACCTTTGCCCATGTCGAAGCGCAGGTTAGCGCCGCGCTGGATGATGCTCTCGCCCAAGCCGGGGCCGAGCCGCGTGCTCGGCTGGACGCTTACGTCACCGCCAGTTTCGCTCCGCCGGTTGCTTCGGGCGAGCTGCTCGCTACGTGGATTGCGTTCTGGAGCCTGGTCCGCTCGCACCCCGACATCGCCCGCCAGCATGATGAGCAGTATGCGCAATTCCGCACCCGTCTCGAAGCGCTGCTTGGGGCATGCGGGATCGCGCTAGGAAACCTGCGCCGCGCGGCCATTGCGGTAACTGCGCTGGTCGACGGGCTCTGGCTCGAACTCAGCCTATCCCCCGGTGCGTTCAGCGCGGCTGAGGCGAGCGCAATTGCCCGCGCTCAACTCGACGCGCTTATTTCGACAAGTCGGTGAACAAGCTGAGATAATAGGTCACTCCCGGCGCGGTGTTGCTCAGCGGGATACGCTCATTCAGCCCGTGCGCGAAGTCTTCCGAATCCTTCGAAAACACCGGACTTGCGCCATAGCTCGGCACGCCTAGCGACCGGTACCACATCGAATCCGATGCGCCCGAGGCCTGGCTCGGGAAGATCGGCAGTCCCGGATTAACCAGATGCATCGCCTTTTCGACCGCGCCGGTAAAATCGGGCCGCATCGGCGAGGCCGGAGCAGCAATGGAATCTTCGCCGGTTGCATCACTGACTTTCACCCCGGGCAAGTCGATTACCCGCTCCAGTTCGCGCTGCACATCCTCGCGGCTGTGACCGGGGAAAATCCGGCAGTTGATGTTGGCGGTCGCGCGTTGCGGCAGGGCGTTCTGCGCGTGTCCGCCAGAGATCATTGTGGCGACGCAGGTCGTGCCGATCTTGCCGACGTAAGTGGGGCTCGCGCGCAAGGTCGCAGCAGCAACCTCGTCGTCCGGATTGGCCGCAAAGGCCCGCATTGCGGCGGCTAGTTTGGGATCGCCTTCAAAGGCCGAGGCCTTCTCGAAATAGGCCTTGGTCAGCGGGCTGAGTTCGGGTTTGAAATGATAGGCCCCGATCCGTTCGAGCGCGACCGCAAGCTGGGTAATGGCATTGACCGGCCGCGGCGTAGAACTGTGCCCGCCGGGGTTGGTGACCACGAGCTGGTAATCGTTGTAGGTCTTCTCGGCGCCTTGCCAGGTCCAGTACAGCGGCCTGCCGGTCTTCTCGTCGAGCGTGCCGCCGCCGCCATCGATATTGAGCACGAGTTCCGCATTGCTCAATTTCTTGGCGATGACCCGCGAGCTGCGCATCGTCGTTTCTTCGTCGCCCGAAAACTGCAGTACAATCGTCCGGCGCGGCTTGTAGCCCGAGCGGCGCAGCTCGATCAACGTGGAGGTAGCGAGTGCCGCATCGAACTTCATGTCGCTCGCGCCGCGCCCGAACAGATAGCCGTTCTCGACCACCGGGGTGAACGGATCGCGCTGCCAGTCGGCCGGCTTGGCCTCGACCACGTCCATGTGGCCCGATATGACCAGCGGCTTGAGCGATGCGTCGCTGCCCGGCCAGGTTGCGATCAGATAAGCAGTATCGCCCAACGGGGTAATCTCGACATCGCTATCGCGCCAGCCGCCTGCGACCAGCGCGCCCTTGACCAATTGCAGCGCATCGCCGGTGCGATTGCCCTCGCCCTGCACCGACCGGAGCGCGATCAATTGCTTGGCCAGATCGAGCGTCTGCGCCTCGGCAACCGGGTGCGAGGTGGTCTTGGCCGGCCGCGCGGCGAGCTGCGGCGCGGCAACGCCGGTCAGCAGGGCTAGGATGACGGGAACGAAAACTGGGCGCATGGGCGAATCTCCTGTGCCGCAACGTCTAGGCGCAAGTCGGCCCGGCGGTAAAGCGGTGCACGCGGCTGAGTACGGCCAAACCCATGGCACCTCACACAAAATTAACGGAGCCGGGCTATGTCCTGCGCACCAGAAAACAGGGTCCGGTAACACATCGATGGTCAGCAAGCAGGCGGCGCTCCGCGTCGTCATCCCGGCAGAATTGCGTGATTGGGTCGATAACCGGCTGATCTCTGCGCATATCCGCATGGTGCGCTCGATCGTGCTTGGCACTTTGCTCAACACCGCGGTGATCGTGCTCGGGCTGATTGGCCAGATTTCCATCTACCCGATCGCTTTGTTCGCAACCTATATGATTGCGGCCTGCCTGCACCGGTTGTGGCTTGCAGAAGGGATCGAGCGCGGCCGGCGGCGGCGGCGTAACGGCAAGATAATGTCGGCGTTCCGCCTCAATTCGCTGTGGCTGGGGCTTAACCTGGGGGTCTTGTGCGCAGTCTGGCTCCCGCAAATGTCTCCGGCCGCGCAATTGTTGCTGGCGGTTTGCACGGTCAGCCAGATCGCGTCGGCGGCCTACACCATCCGAACCCTGCCGCGTTCGGCGTTGGTCTATATCGCAGCGCAAGCCGTGGGTCTGGCGATTGGCCTCGCCCGGCTGGAAAGCCTGTCCGCGCTTGGTGCCATCGTCGTCGTGATGGCGGCCAGCGGCCTGCTGGTGCGCATGGCCTTTACCGCACATGACCTGTTCGTGACCCGGATCCTGTCCGACCGCGACCTCCACAGCGCCGCGCGCACGGTCAAGCTGCTGCTCAACGAATATGAGGAAAGCGGCTTCGACTGGCTGTTCGAACTCGACGACGAGCTGCGGCTGACCAACGTCTCGCGGCGTTTTGCCCAGGCTGCGGGCGAGCCAGCCGAGCAGTTGACCGGGCGCGCGCTGACTACGCTGTTCGCCCCGGGAGCGGGCCGCGAGGAGCTCGAGCAAGCGCTGTCCGGCGCGCGTCCGCTGCGTTCGCTGGTGGTGGCGCTTGACGGGCTGGGCGATGCCGAGCCGCGCTGGTGGTCGATCAGCGGCCGCCCCTGCCATTCGGGCGACGGGGTGGATTACCGCGGCGTGATCTCCGACGTGACCGAACTCCGTCAGGCCGAGCAGCGCGCCTTGCAAATGGCGCATTTCGACGCGCTCACCGGGCTGCCCAACCGCAGCCAGTTCAACCAGGCGCTGTCGTGCCTGTTCAACAATCATCAGGACGGAGAGCATATCGCGCTGCTGCTGCTCGATATCGATCACTTCAAGAGCATCAACGACATGCACGGGCACCCGCTGGGTGACGCCTTCCTGCGCCTGTTTGCGGCGCGGCTCTCGTCGGTCGTGGCGGGGAGCGGTCTGGGCGGGTGCGAGCCGATCGTGGCGCGGCTCGGCAGCGATGAATTTGCCATCGCGGTAAGCGGCGGCGACGCCTGCGATCACGCGGTTCGCCTCGCCGAACTCCTGACCCTGTCGCTCACCGAGGCGTTGATGGTCGACGGGACCGAACTGCCCTGCGCGGTCAGCCTGGGCATCGCGCTCGCGCCGTTCCACACCGATCAGCAGGCCCAGCTGCAAAGCTATGCCGATATCGCGCTGGGCGCAGCCAAGACCGGCGGGCGCGGCCAGTGGGAGATGTTCGAGCCCGGCATGGATGCGCGGCTTCACGAACGCCATAGCCTTGCCCGCGATTTGCGCCATGCGGTGTCGCGTGGCGAATTGCGCATGTTCCTCCAGCCGCTGGTCGACGTCGCGAGCGAGAAGAAGACCGGCTATGAGGCGCTGCTGCGCTGGCAGCACCCGATCCGCGGGCTTATCCCGCCCGATACTTTCATCCCGATCGCCGAGGAAACGGGACTGATCGTGCCGATCGGCGAATGGGTGATCCGCACCGCCTTTGCCGAGGCCGCGAGCTGGCCGGGCAAGGAAGTGATCGCGATCAACCTCTCGCCGATCCAGTTCGCGAGCCCCAACCTGCTGCCGGTGATCGTCAACGCGCTGGGCGACAGCGGGATCGCTCCGGGACGGGTCGAATTCGAGATTACCGAGGGCGTGCTGCTCGGCGATACCGAAGCCAATATCGACATCCTGTGCCGGATGCAGGCACTGGGGCTGAAGATCGCGCTGGACGATTTCGGTACCGGCTATGCCTCGCTCAACTACCTGCTGACCTTCCCGTTCGACAAGATCAAGATCGACCGCAGCTTCATCTCGAGCCTGTCGACCCGTGAGGAATCGCGCGCGATTGTCGCCTCGATGATCGGACTCGCCAATGCGCTCGGCATGTGCACGCTCGCCGAAGGGGTCGAGGAGCCCGACCAGCTCGATGAGTTGAAGGCACAAGGTTGCCGCATGGTCCAGGGCTGGCTGTTCGGCAAAGCCTTGCCGAGCGAGGAATACCACCCGCGCAGCCTGCAGTTGCCCGCCGAGGTGGTGCCTCCGGTGCGCTTGCCGGCACGGCGCAAGGCGCGCGCTTCACAGACGTATTCACACCGCCAGCGCGCCTGATTCGGCGCGCGCTGCACTGGCGCGGCCTGTTCCCGACTGCTAACCCCGCCCGAGCGGGACGCATGGCCAGTCCCGGCACGGGAGTGAATTGGCATGGGCTTCACCGCAGACCGCTTGCTGCTGTTCGGCGCGACCGGCGATCTTGCCCAACGGATGCTGCTGCCCTCGCTCTGCGCGCTGCACGACGACAAGCTGATCGCGCCCGAGCTGACGATCATTGGCACCGCCCGCTCCGAATACGACGATGATACTTACCAAGCCTTCGCCCGCGCGGCGCTGGAGAAGTATCTTCCCGACTTCCGCAAGCATGCGATTGACAGCTTTCTGCCGCGGCTCAAATATCAGGTGCTCGATGCCACGCAGGCCGACCATTTCACCAGCCTCGCCGACGAGATCGGCACGGTCGACAAGGGCATGGCGATCTTCCTCTCGACCGCGCCGAGCCTGTTCGAACCGACCATCGCCGGGCTGACCAAGGCCGGGCTGACCGGCGACAAAGTCCGGATCGGGCTGGAAAAGCCGCTCGGCACCAGCCTTGAGACCAGCCGCGAAATCAACGACGCGGTCGCCGCCGCGTTCAGTGAGGACCGGATTTTCCGGATCGACCATTACCTCGGCAAGGAGACCGTGCAGAACCTGCTCGCGCTGCGCTTTGCCAACATCATGTTCGAGCCGCTGTGGAACGCAGCGCACATCGACCACGTCCAGATCACCATTGCTGAGACTGTGGGCCTGGAAAGCCGGGTGGGCTATTACGACGGCGCCGGGGCACTGCGTGACATGGTCCAGAACCACATGCTGCAATTGCTCGCGCTGGTCGCGATGGAGCCGCCGACCAGCTATGATGCAACCCCGATCCAGGACGAAAAGGTCAAGGTCCTGCGCGCGCTGCGCGCGGTCGATCCAGCCGAAACGGTGACCGGGCAATACCGCAAGGGCGCGATCGATGGTCAGCCGGTTCCGGGTTACGACGAGGAACTGGGCAAGGCTTCGGACACCGAAACCTTCGTGGCGATCAAGGCGCACGTCGATAACTGGCGCTGGCAGGGTGTGCCGTTCTACCTGCGCACCGGCAAGCGGTTGCCCGAGCGCAAGACCGAAATCGTGGTCCAGTTCCGCTGCATCCCGCATTCAATCTTTGCCGCGCGCGGTGCCAAGACCCAGCCCAATGCGCTGGTGATCGGGATCCAGCCCGAAGAAAACATCCAGCTCAACCTGATGGCCAAGGAGCCCGGGCTCGATCGCGACGGGATCCGGCTGCGCCCGGTGCCGCTCAACATCACGATGCCCGATGCCTTCGCCGGCCCGAAGAAGCGCATCGCCTACGAGCGCCTGCTGCTCGATCTGATCGAAGGCGACCAGACGCTGTTCGTGCGGCGCGACGAGGTTGAGGCGCAGTGGGGCTGGATCGACAAGATCCGCGCCGGCTGGTCGCAGCACGAGGTCAAGCCCAAGAGCTATTCGGCCGGCAACTGGGGGCCTTCGGCAGCGATCGCACTGGCCGAGCGCGATGGGGTTACCTGGCATGACTAATCTGCATCCGGTGATCGAGCGCGTCACAGCGCGGATCATCGCCAAATCGAAGGACAGCCGCCGCCGCTATCTCGAGCTGATCGAACGCGAGGCGGAGAAGTTCCCGGGGCGCGGGGCTTTGTCGTGCTCGAACCTGGCGCACGGGTTTGCCGCGGCTCAGGAAGACAAAGGGGCGATTGCCCACGGGCGCGGGCCCAATCTGGCGATTGTCACCGCGTATAACGACATGCTTTCGGCGCATCAGCCCTATGGCCGCTATCCCGAAGCGATCAAGCTTTACGCGCGCGAAGTGGGCGCGACCGCGCAGGTTGCGGGCGGAGTCCCGGCGATGTGCGACGGGGTGACGCAGGGCCAGGACGGGATGGAGCTGTCGCTGTTCAGCCGTGACACGATTGCGCTCTCCACCGCCGTGGCGATGAGCCACGCGATGTTCGACGGGATGGCGCTGCTCGGCATCTGCGACAAGATCGTGCCGGG
>JARXKR010000094.1 GCA_030271565.1 Pseudomonadota bacterium | reverse complement strand
GCGGCTTCCGCGCCGTAATCGAGCAGCACCGGCTGGACCGCGATCCCAGCCGGGAGCGGCTCGAACGCTGACAGCAGCGAGCTTTTGAACGGCAGCAGCCCGGTGCCGTCGCTGGTGGTGCCTTCGGGAAAGATCGTCAGCGCACCGCTTTCGCTGAGCGCGGCGCGCACCGCTTCGACCTGCTCGGCCACGCTGGTGCGATCGTGCCGGGCGATGAACACCGTCCGGTTCATCCGGCACAGCCATTCGAGCAGCGGCATCGAGGCGAGCCCATCGTGGCCGACGAAGGCGCTGCCGCTCGCCGCCGCCAGCGCAGGCACATCGATCCAGCTGACGTGATTGGCGATCAGGAACACTCCGCCGCGCGCCCGTTGCCCGCGGCACGCCAGCACTACGCCGGAGATCCATGTCACCCCGCCCAAAAAAACCCGCGGCCAGGGATTGGGCAGATGCAACAGGTGGCTGACATAGTGCAGCGGAATGCAGACCAGCAGCAGAGCAGCCATACCGGCGATCCGAATGATAGCGCGAAGCTTGCCGAACAAAGACAGTTGCCGGGGCAAGGCCAGCGCGGCCATCAATTTTCGCGTTCAAGCCGCACGCCGAAAAGTTCCATCCGGTGGTCGACCAGCCGGTAACCCAGTTTCTCGGCGATCTGGCGCTGGAGCGCTTCGAGTTCGGGGTCGACGAATTCGATCACTTTGCCGCTTTCGACGTCGATCAGGTGATCGTGGTGTGCTTCCGGGGCCGCTTCGTAGCGGGCGCGGCCATCGCCGAAATCGTGGCGATCGAGAATTCCGGCTTCTTCGAACAGCCGTACCGTGCGGTAAACCGTCGCGATCGAGATGCGCGGATCGATCGCCACCGCACGCTGGTGGAGATTCTCCACATCGGGGTGGTCTTCGGCTTCGGACAGGACGCGCGCGATCACCCGGCGCTGCTCGGTAATCCGGAGCCCGCGTTCGGCGCAAAGCGCTTCGATGTCGATTGGCTGGTGCACGTTTGCTAATGGTCCCGAATTGAAAAGCCCCGCCGATCATAGATGGGCGGGGCGATTCTACAACCGACTGGCTGAAAAGTTCAGACGACGGCTTTCTTGCGGCCGCGCTTCACCCCGGGCTTACGCCCAAGCCCGATCTTCTTGGCCAGTTCGCGGCGCTTTTCAGCGTAGTTGGGCGCGACCATCGGGTAGTCTGACGACAAGCCCCAACGTGCGCGATACTGATCCGGGGTCAGCCCGTAGTGCGTCATCAGATGGCGCTTCAGCATTTTCAGCTTCTTGCCGTCTTCGAGGCAGACGATGTAATCCGGCTTGATCGAAGCGCGGATTGACACTGCCGGTTCGGGCATCACTTCTTCGACCACCACGGCCTGACCGAGCCCGGCCAGCGCGCCATAGACGTTGCTGATCAGTCCCGAAACATCTTCGACAGCGACGTTATTGTTGCTGACATGCGCGGCGACAATGTCCGAAGTCAGCGTGATAAGCATTTCATTCACATCGGCATGGGTTGCATCCATGACCAATTCCTTTCGCGTTATCGACCCAAGCTACCGACTATTGTCGGCCAGTTGCTGACTAAAACCTTTTGCCAAACGTTACAAGTCGAAATGACCGGATTTTAAACAACCTTACGAAAATTTCATATGGACTGCTGATTGGGCTGCGAATCGCCTTCCAATTGACAAGCAAAGGTCAGCGCATTGATTCGTCGTCCATTTGTTCCGCGATAGTAATCGGGGCGCTTGCCGATCTGCTCGAACCCATAGCGCCGGTAAAGGCGCTCTGCCGGATTGCCTTCGCGCATTTCGAGCAGAACGCGGCGCGCGCCGCGCGAGCGGGCACCGTCCAGGAACCGTTCGAGCAGGCCCGCGCCATATCCGCGGCCGCGCAGCTGGGGGATTACTCCGAGCAGCAACAGCTCTTCTTCGTCGTAGGCGAACCGGGACAAGTAGAACCCGGCGCATAGCTCTCCGTCCTGTCCCAACCCGTAATGGCAATTGCCGAGGATCAACGCGTCTTCGACCTGGCGGCGGTTCCACGCTTCACCGTATTGGGGCTCGAACGCGGCGGCCATCACCGCCATGATTCGGTCGAGATCGTCGGCCGGAGGCATCATGGCAGCAGCCCGCCGGGCAGGCGTGCGTCGGGCGCGCGGCCGTATTCGAGGTGCACCGCGCGCGTAAAAGCGGCAGGTTCGAGCAGCAAAAGCTCCCGCGCATCGGGCAGCAGGGCGAGGGCCCGTCCATTGCCGCGCGCTGCCACCAGCGCTTCGGCCTGCGATCCGGCGACGAGATCGGATTGGAATTCCAAGGCTGCGACTTGCGGTGCCAGCGACCGGGGGGCGACAAGCATGGAACCGTCAGCCGCGAATTCGCTGAGGAACCATTCGCCGTGCCCGCCGCTCATCGCCACGCTCACCGGTTGGCTTCCGGACTGCGCGCGCGCCATCGCCGCGACCAGCGCGTGGGTCGAATAGCCCAGCAGCTCGGCTTGCCAGGCCAGTGCGAGTGCGCGTGCGGCGGCGAGCCCGACGCGCAGCCCGGTAAAGCTGCCCGGGCCGAGTGAAACGGCAATCCGCGCGGCCATGCCCTTGCCGGGCAAGGCGGCGATCATCGGGATCAGCGCTTCGGCGTGGCCGCGGCCGAGCACCTGTGCGGTGCCGGCCAGCAGCTCACCCTGTTCGAACAGGGCAACCGAGCAATTCTCGGTGGCGCATTCTATTCCCAGCAACTTCATGCCAACGGCAGTAGCGCGTCAGGCGATCCGATTGAAAGCCCCGAAATCGGGCCGCGGGCTGCGCTCGAAGATCGTGGCGGGGTCGCCGTATCCCAGCGTCGAAATGAAATTCGACTTCACCCGCGGCGTGTCGGCGAAGAATGCGGCGTCGACCGCGGCCGGGTTGAACCCCGACATCGGCCCGGTATCGAGCCCCAGCGCGCGCGCCGCCATGATGAAATAGGCGCCCTGCAGCGACGAATTTCGGAATGCAGTGGTTTCGCGCAGTGCGTCGTTGCCTTCGAACCAGCTCTTCGCGTCGGCGTGCGGGAACAGCCAGGGCAGCTGCTCGTGGAAATCGAGATCCATCCCGATGATCACGCTGACCGGCGCGGCCAGGATCTTGGGCGGGTTGGCCCCGCCGGCACAGTCGGCGAGCTTTTGTTTGGCTTCCGGGGTGGTCACCCACACCAGCCTCGCGGGCAGGCAGTTGGCCGAAGTCGGCCCCATTTTCAGCAGCTCCCAGATCGCCTCCAGCTGGTCGCGCTCGACCGGTTGGTCGATGTAGCCGTTATAAGTGCGGGCGGTGCGGAACAGCTGGTCAAGCGCCGCATCGGGCAAAGGCAGGGACATGTAGTTCTCCGGAAATTATTTAGTTTCGTCATTGCGAGGGTAGCGAAGCAATCCAGAGCCCCGCAAACCGCTCTGGATTGCTTCGCTACCCTCGCAATGACGAGTTCTAGGGGCGATTGATAAAATTCAGGCGGCGCGCACTTCAAGCACTTCGGGAACGTAATGCTTGAGCAGCGATTCGATCCCGTTCTTGAGCGTGGCGCTCGACGACGGGCAGCCGGCGCAGGCGCCCTGCATTGTCAAAAAGACCACGCCGTCGCGGAAGCCGCGATAAACGATATCGCCGCCGTCATTGGCAACCGCCGGACGGACGCGAACCTCGATGAGTTCCTTGATCTGGTCGATGATTTCGGCATCGGCGGGATCGTCGGGCAGATCATCGTCGGCCGGCGGCACCGCGATGGCGCTCGCATCAGGGCCGGCGAACAGCGGAGAACCGGTGATAAAGTGATCGAGCAGCAAGGCCACGACCTGCGGTTTGAGCTGGCTCCAGTCGACCCCTTCGCCCGCGGTGACCGAGACGAAATCGCGCCCGAAGAAGACCCCCGACACATCGCCCAGATCGAACAGCGCCGACGCAAGCGGCGATGCGGCAGCGCTCTCCTCATTGGGGAAATCGCGGGTGCCGCTGGGCATCACGGTCTCGCCGGGGAGGAACTTGATGGTCGCCGGGTTGGGCGTCAATTCGGTTTCAATAAACATAATGGATGGGATGTAGGCTTGCGCTTCCGTTGCGACAAGGGCCGGGCCGGGTGGAAGTGCTTGGTCCGGGCCAAGCCGGGCTTGTTCCGGCCCGCGCATTGCTCCCGGTTATTCACTGGTCAGTCACAATCCCGCTGCCTATAGTCCGCGTCCTATGCAGTTCAAATCCCGCGCCGCGCGCATTCTCGCCTTCATCGTTCCCGCCCTGACCTTGCTGCTCGCGCCCGCGCTCGATGCGGCGACGGCTGCCGCCACGCAGCGTGCAACAACCAGCGCACCGATTGCCAAGGCGGCTGCAAATCCTCCGGCGCAGAATTCGGGCAAGACCCCCTGGCTCTATCGCGGCAGCGACATTCCGCAGGACCCCGAATGGATCTTCGGCGAACTGCCCAACGGGGTCCGCTATGCGGTGCGCAAGAATGGCTTGCCGCCCGATCAGGTCTCGATCCGGATCCGCATGGACGTCGGCTCGATGTACGAAAAGCCCAGCGAGATGGGCTTCTCGCATCTGCTCGAGCATCTGGTCTTCCGTCAGTCCAGATACCTTGAAGAGGGCCAGGCGATCCCGGTGTGGCAGCGGCTTGGCGCCAGCTTCGGCAGCGATACCAACGCGCGCACCGGTCCGCTCAGCACCACCTTCCAGCTCGACTTGCCCAATGCCAACGCCAATTCGGTCGATACCAGCCTCAAGCTCCTTTCGGGCATGATGATCGCGCCGACGCTGTCCGAAGCCAACGTGCGCACCGAGGTGCCGATCGTGCTCGCCGAAAAGCGCGAGCGGGGCGGCGCCGGGGAGCGGGTCATGAACCAGCAATATGCAACGCTGTTCGCCGGGCAGAAGCTGGGATCACGCCCGATCATCGGGACCGAGGCGACGCTGCTGGCGGCCAATCAGGCCAGCGTGCGCGCCTATCACCAGCGCTGGTACCGGCCCGAAAACTGCGTGATCGTTGCGGTTGGCGATATCGATCCGGCGCAGCTGCAAGCCGACATCGCCAAGTATTTTGGTGACTGGAAAGGTGCAGGCCCGCGTCCGCCCGAGCCGCCGTTCGGCGATCCGGTTGCGCCCAAGGGCGCCAAGACTTTTGCTCCGGTCGGAGCAACCAAGGTCATTATCGAGCCCGATCTGCCGCGCCAGGTCACCTATGCCGTGCTGCGCCCGTGGCGCCCGGTGCACGACACGATCATCTATAACCAGGGAATCATGGTGGATTCGCTGGCGCAGGCGATCATCAACCGCCGGCTCGAGGCGCGCGCGCGCGCCGGAGGCAGCTACCTTTCGGCGCAGGTCAGCCAGGAAAAGACCATGCGTTCGGCCGACGCCACTTACGTCTCGATTACGCCGCTCGGGCCCGACTGGAAGACTGCGCTCAAGGATGCCCGCGGGGTGATCGCCGATGCCATTGCCAAACCGCCAACCCAGGCCGAGATCGACCGTGAGGCCAAGGAATTCGGCGTCGCCTTCGAAAGTTCGGTCGAGCAGCGCCGGTTGCTGCCGGGATCGAAGCTGGCCGACGACATGGTCGCCGCTCTCGATATTCGCGAGACCATTGCTTCACCCGAAACAGTGCTCGACATTTTCTCGCGCTCGCGCTCGATGTTCACCCCGGCCAATGTCCAGGGGCACACCCGCCGCTTGTTCAGTGGGACGGTAACTCGCGGGATCTACGTCACTCCGGTGGCGAGCGAGGCGACCGCTTCGTCGCTCGTGCTGGCGCTGGCCAGCCCGGTCGCGGCCAACGGCGGCTCGCGCGTCGACGCCGGGCCGATCGACTTTGGCAGTTTGCCGCCGATCGGCACCCCGCAGCAACCGGTCGCGATCAAACCCACCGGCATCCTCGATATCGAGCAGCTCGAATTCGCCAATGGGGTCAAGGTGCTGCTGTGGCCGACCGAGAACGAGCCCGGGCGGGTGACGCTCAAGGTCCGCTTCGGTGCGGGCTGGCGTGCGTTCAACGCCGGAAATGCGCCTTATGCCACGCTCGGCAACATCGCGCTGGTCGGCTCGGGCGAGGGCAAGCTCGGCCAGGAAGAGCTCGACAAGATCATGACCGGGCGCAAGATGGGCTTCGATTTCAAGATCGACGACGGCACTTTCCGCTTCTCGGCCGATACTCGCGCTGCCGATCTCGACGATCAGCTTTACCTGATGGCCGCCAAGTTTGCCACGCCGCGGTGGGACGCCAACCCCGTGCTGCGCGCGCAAGCCGCAGCCAAACTCAATTACGAGAGCTTTTCGATCAGCCCGCAAGGGGTGATCGAGCGCGACTTCAAATTCTACCAGCGCGGCAAGAACCCGGTGTTTCAGACCCCGACCCCGGCGCAGATCGGGGCGACCACGCCCGAAGGGTTCCGTCAGGTCTGGGCGCCGATTCTGGCGCAAGGGCCGATCGAGATCCAGCTGTTCGGTGACTTCAAGCGTGACGCCGCGATTGCCGCCCTGGCCAAGACCTTCGGTGCCTTGCCCGCGCGCGGAGAGTTGCCGGCCGGCACCGCGCCGGCCACCGCGCATACCCTGGCTCCGTCGCTCGATCCGGTGCTGCTCTATCATCGCGGCGACCAGAACCAGGCGGCGGCCCTGATCGCCTGGCCGACCGGCGGCGGCACGGCCAACATCCGCGAAAGCCGCCGGCTCGAAATCCTGTCGCAGATCGTCCAGAACCGCATCCTCGATGCGATGCGCGAAAAGCTGGGAGAGGCCTATTCGCCCCAAGTCGGCAACGATTGGCCAATCGACCTCAACGGCGGCGGCACGGTCTTCGCGCTGTCGCAGATGCAGCCCAAGGCGATTCCCGAATTCTTCGCGGCGGCGGACAAGATTGCGGCCGACCTGGGCGAAACCCCGGTCACGCAGGACGAACTCGACCGTGTCACCGAACCGCTCAAACAGCAATTGAGCCGGGCGACGATGGGCAGCAACGGCTACATCATGTATCTGCTCGAGGGGGCGACGGCCGATCCGGCGCGGATCAACACGATCAGCTCGGTCATTGTCGATTATTCAGTAACCACCCCGGCCGAGATGCAGGCGCTGGCGCGCAAATATCTGACCCGCGGGACCAGCTGGCGAATGGTCATCCTGCCGCAAGGCCAGTCGCTGAGCGCGATTTTGTCACTTAGGGCACCGCGCGGACGATAGTGCCTGCGTAACAAAATTTCGCCGTGGCCGCCCGGCGCTTTGCATGTTTTGCATATCCGCGCGCATGGGCTATGGGGCGCGCTTTCCTGAGCGGAGCATGTTGACGTGGCGCAGAACTGGACCCCCCAAAGCTGGCAGAGCAAGGAAGCGCGGCATCTGCCGAGCTATCCCGACCAGGCCGCGCTCGAGCGGGTGACGGGCACGTTGACCAACTTCCCCCCGCTGGTCTTCGCCGGCGAGGCCCGCGCGCTCAAGGCCGATCTGGCGCAAGTCGCGGCGGGCAAGGGTTTTCTGCTCCAGGGCGGCGACTGCGCCGAAAGCTTTGCCGAGTTCCATCCCAATAACATCCGCGATACTTTCCGCGTGCTGCTGCAAATGGCCGTCGTCCTGACCTATGCAGGCAAGCAGCCGGTGATCAAGGTCGGGCGGATGGCCGGGCAGTTCGCCAAGCCGCGCAGCTCGCCGGTCGAGGTGATCGACGGGGTCGAACTGCCGAGCTACCTTGGCGACAATATCAACGGGATCGAGTTCACCCCCGAGGCGCGCATTCCCGATCCGCAGCGGCTGCTTCAAGCCTATTCGCAGTCGGCCTCGACGCTCAACCTGCTGCGTGCTTTCTCGACCGGCGGCTATGCCAATCTGCGCCAGGTTCACCAGTGGACGCTCGATTTCATGGGCCGCAGTCCGTGGGCCGACAAGTTCGCGCAGACCGCTGACCGGATCGGCGAGGCGATGGACTTCATGGCCGCCTGCGGGATCGATCCCCAAACCGTACCGCAGCTCCAGGGGACCAGCTTCTACACCAGCCATGAGGCGCTCCACCTCAAGTACGAACAAGCGATGACCCGGCAGGATTCGCTGACTGGCGACTGGTACGACACCAGCGCACATATGCTGTGGATCGGCGACCGCACTCGCTTCGAAGGTTCGGCGCATGTCGAATTCCTGCGCGGGGTGGGCAATCCGCTTGGCATGAAATGCGGCCCTTCGATAAGCCCCGACGAACTGTTGCGCCAGCTCGACGTGCTCAATCCGGGCCGCGAGGCCGGACGGATCACGCTGATCAGCCGGTTCGGCGATGACAAGGTCGAGGCCGGGCTGCCGCATCTGGTCCGCGCGGTGAAGCGCGAAGGCCACTCGGTGGTGTGGTCCTGCGATCCGATGCACGGTAACGTGATCAAGGCCAGCTCCGGCTACAAGACCCGGCCGTTCGACCGCATCCTCAATGAAGTGCGCGGGTTCTTCGCGGTGCACCGCGCCGAAGGTACCCATGCGGGCGGGATCCATATCGAGATGACCGGGCAGGACGTGACCGAATGCATGGGCGGGGCGGTGGCGATCAGTTCGGAAAGCCTGGCCGACCGCTATCACACCCACTGCGATCCCCGGCTCAACGCCGCGCAGTCGATCGAGCTCGCCTTCCTGCTCGCCGAAATGCTCAACCTCGAGGC
>JARXKR010000093.1:4556-8652 GCA_030271565.1 Pseudomonadota bacterium | reverse complement strand
TCATGCTCGGGCGGCTGGCGGCGAAAATCGGCGGCGATGCCGCGTTCGAGCGCGAAGCCGAGGGCTAACTTAGGTCGCTGAAACTTCGGGGGCAACGCCGGACGCCGGGGCCTGGCCGGATTGGCCGGGCGCGCCCGATCCCATCAGCCACAGCGCCGCAAATGCGACGATGACCAGCGCGAGACTGAGCGCGAGGACATAGCGCACGCCCATCCCGGTTTTGCCGCCACGGGCCTCCTCGGTATTCAGGTGAACTTCTTCGCCCTGGCGTTCCATGTCGGTCACTCCCGTGCTGTGTGCTTTGACATAACGCGCGGGGGACAAGGCTGGTTCCGCGAAGCACCTCGACCTGCCCGGCGCGGCCCGCTAGGCTGCACCAGAATTTGCATGAGAGGGACCTTTGCGATGCGCCGATATTTGCTGGCTCTGGCCGCCGTTTCCAGCCTTGCGCTGTCGGCCTCGCTCCCGGCCAAGGCATTGCGGACACCCGAACAGGTGGCAATGGCCGCACTCGCTGCGGCGCCGGTGTGGGATGGCCACAACGACGTGCCCGAACAGATGCGCGACCGGCGCAAGGATGTGCTCGGTGACTTCGACTTTCGCGACACCAGCGGCACGGCGGATGCCGCCAAGGGCGTCGGCGCGATGCAGACCGATCTCACCCGGCTCCGCGCGGGCCATGTTGGCGCGCAGTTCTGGTCGGTCTATGTCTCTGCGAGCCTGACCGACCAGCAAGCGGTTCAGGCCACGCTCGAACAGATCGACGTGATGAAGCGGCTGGTCGCGCGCTATCCGAACGACATGCAGTTCTGTGTCGATTCTGCCTGCGTCGAGGGAGCGTGGAAGCAGCACAAGATCGCTTCCTTGCTCGGCATGGAGGGCGGTCACTCGATCGGCGGGAGCCTCGCGGTGCTGCGCCAGATGTACGCGCTGGGCGCGCGGTATATGACGCTGACCCATTTCAAGAACACCGCCTGGGCCGACAGCGCGACCGACGCGCCCGAGCACAATGGCCTGACCGATTATGGCAAGCAGGTCGTGCGCGAAATGCAGCGGCTCGGCATGCTGGTCGATCTGGCGCACGTTTCGGAAAAGACCATGCTCGATACCTTGGCAGTGGCGGGCGCGCCGGTGATCGTCAGCCATTCGAATGCCTATGCGCTCAACCCCCACCCGCGCAATGTGACCGATGCCGCCCTCGATGCAATCAAGGCCAACGGCGGCATCGTCATGGTCAACTTCTATCCGGCCTATATTCTCGACGCCGGACGCCAGTGGAGCGCCGAGCGCGACGCCGCCGAGGCCCGGTTCAAGGCGCTCAACCGTGGCAGCCCCGCGGCAGCCAAGGCGGCGTTGGCAGCGTGGGACCAAGGCCACCCGATGCCGCGCGGCTCGATCTCCGACATTGCCGACCACATCGACTACATCGCCAAGCGGATCGGCGCCGATCACGTCGGGCTTGGCGGCGATATCGACGGGATCGAAGTGACGATTGCGGGTATGGAAGACGTTTCCAAATACCCCGCATTGTTCACCGAACTGGCGCGGCGCGGCTGGAGCCAGGCAGATCTGGAAAAGCTCGCCAGCCGCAATCTGATGCGTGTTCTCAAGGGGGCCGAAGCCTATGCCTGGGCGCATCGCGGCGATCCGCCAATTGAAAACGCGACCTATTTTTGATTAGTCAGTGCGCTTCGATCCGGCCCAGCATGCGGAAGAAGAAGGCTGTCGACCAGCCGAGCAAGAACACGCCCAGAATACTCTCGAATGCGCCGACCAGCCGCCATTGCGTCAGGATGTGGGTGTCGTTGAAGCCCACGGTCGAATAGCTGATCGTCGAGAAATAGAGCGCGTCCTCAAGCCCCTCGACTGCACCGAGCAGCCAATAACTGAGCGCGAATATCCAGATCTCGAGCCCGTGTAGTGCAAACATCGCTAGCACAACCGACAGCGTGAAAACTGCGCCACGAGGGCTCAAGGGGCGAATATGGCGCATTCGTTCGAGCGCAGCCTCGCCCCGCATCACCCGGCTGAGGTTGAACAATGCCAGCCCATGGATGACGAGGCACAGCACCACCAGCAATGTCGCGATCGCAAACTGGACGAATAATTGTGGCATGGCTCAATAGGGCTTGCTCGCGGGCACCAGCCTGACTTCGAACAGTGCCGGCCATTCCTTGCCAGTGAAGTAAAGCTTTCGCTTCTTGGCATCCCAGGCGATGCCGTTGGCGACCTGGTCCTCGCCGAAGGCGCCGGCGGCCTGATGCAGCGCGGTAAGGTCGATCAAGCCGACGACCTTGCCGCTGACCGGATCGATCTTCACCGCGTAATCGGTCAACCACACGTTGGCGAAGATCTGCCCATCGACCCATTCGAGCTCGTTGATCTGGCGCAGCGGTTGGCCTTGTACGGTTACCTTGAGCCTGTGCTTGACGGTAAAAGTGCGCGGATCGATGAAGCGCAGCGTGTCGGTGCCGTCGGACATCACCAGCTCGCGCCCGGTGCTGGTCAGCGACCAGCCTTCGCCTTCGTAGCCGAAGCTGCCGAGTTTCTTGAAGGTCTTGCGATCCCAGCGGAACCCGAGCTGGTCGCGCCAGGTCAGGCTGAGCACCTGGCCTTGCCACGGCGCAATCCCCTCGCCGAAATGCGGCGGTGGGATCGCGACCGATTTGAGCACCTTGCCGCTGGCAAGGTCGACCTGCCGAACCGAAGACCGGCCCTGCTCGCCGGTGCTTTCGAACAATTGCCCCAAATCGATGAACAGGCCTTCGGTAAAGGCGCGCGGATCGTGCGGGTAGCGCTTGACCACTTGCGCCACTTCGACCGGGATCTTTCCCGGCGCGGCGGTTTGCGCCGCCAATGGCGCAACTGCCAGCACCAGCGGCAAGAGCAAGGCGGAGCGATACTGCATCAGTCGCGCAGCAATTCGTTGATCCCGGTTTTGGCGCGGGTCTGCGCATCGACCGACTTGATGATCACCGCGCAGGCGAGCGAAGGACCGGGCGAGCCGTCGGCGAGCGGCTTGCCCGGCATCGCGCCTGGCACAACCACGCTATACGGCGGGATGTGCCCGGTGATGACCTTGCCGGTATCGCGGTAGACGATCTTGCTGGTTGCGGTGATGAACACCCCCATCGCAACCACGCAGCCCTCGCCGACGATCACGCCTTCAACCACTTCGGAACGGGCACCGATAAAGCAATTGTCGCCGATGATCGTGGGATTGGCCTGCATCGGCTCAAGCACCCCGCCGATTCCCGCGCCGGCCGAGATGTGACAATGGCTGCCGACTTGCGCGCAGGACCCGACCGAGGCCCAGGTGTCGATCATGGTCCCGTCGCCGACATGCGCGCCGATGTTCACGAAGCTCGGCATCAGCACCACGTTCTTGCCGATGTGCGCCCCGCGCCGGACGATTGCACCGGGCACCGCGCGGATCCCCGCGCTGCGAAAGCGCGCCGCGTCCCAGCCGGTGAATTTCAGCGGGACCTTGTCGAACGAGGGCGCGCCGGCCGAGCCGTAATCCATCACCGCATTGTCGTTGAGCCGGAACGACAGCAGTACCGCCTTCTTGAGCCACTGGTTGACCAGCCAGCCGCCGCTGCCATCCGGCTCGGCAACCCGCGCCTCGCCGCTGTCGAGCAAGGCCAGTGCCGCGTCGACCGCGCTGCGCACATCGGTGCTCTCCGGGGTGACGGTTTCGCGCGCTTCCCACGCCTGTTCGATCGCAGCCGACAATTGAGCGGACATCGGACCTCGTCTCCTCCTGGCATTCGCGGTGCGTCCCCCGCGCGCCTATCGCCTCGGCCAAACGCGGGCAAGCATGCAAATACCTGCTGGTGAAAGAAATATGAGGTTAATCATAGTCGTGGCAAAAGGCCGCATGCCGACGCTTGGCGCACAGTTTGCGTTGAAGCGGTAACCCCGGGGTCCGTCGCATGTCCAAACCTGTTCTCATCGAAGCACGTTGGCCGATGGTTGCCGCTCTGCTGTCGTTCGGCCTCGTCGCTGGTTGCGGGGGCGGTTCGGTCGGCAGCACCCCTGCGCCGGTCCCGGTTCCGGTGCCGGTGCCAACCCCCACCCCGGCACCGACCCCCAC
>JARXKR010000093.1:0-4456 GCA_030271565.1 Pseudomonadota bacterium | reverse complement strand
CCCCACGCCGACCCCAACCCCGACCTCGGTGTTCCTGACCAGCGAGTACAACCGCTCGACCGGACCCGCCCAGCACGGTGCGATCACCGCCTGGACCAACGGCACCACCGGCGCGGGCGTGACCATCGGGATCGTAGATTCGGGGATCGACACCAGCAGCCCCGAATTTGCCGGACGGATCAGTGCCTCGTCGCGCGATGTCGCGGGTGGGCGCGGGCTGACCAATCCCGATAGCGACCACGGCAACAATGTCGCGCTGGTCGCCGCTGCCGCGCGCGACAATACTGGGATGCTCGGGATTGCGTTCGACGCGACAATCGCGATGTTCCGCGCCGACAGCATCGGCACTTGCGCCAGCGCCGTGGCCAGCGATCCCAAGAGCGGGTGCACTTTTTCCGACACCAGCATCGCGGCCGGGGTCAACGCTGCGGTCGCCGCCGGGGCCAAAGTGATCAACCTGTCGCTCGGCGGATCGCCGCCCAATTCGGCCCTGCGCGCTGCGGTATCCAACGCCGCCGCCAACGGCGTGGTGGTGATCATCTCGGCCGGGAACGACGGCGCTTCGACCGACCCCGCAGTCGATCCCAACAATCCCGATCCGTTTGCGGCAGGCCTGCGCGCGGCGGGCAACGGCAATGTCATCATTGCCGGGTCGGTCGATGCCAGCAATGTCATCTCCGGCTTCAGCAACAAGGCCGGGGTGGAGCAGGCATGGTTCCTCGCCGCGCGCGGCGAGCGGGTCTGCTGCGTTTACGAAAACGGCGTGCTCAAGGTCATAACCAACCCGGATGGCTCGCGCTCGGTCTATGTCTTTTCCGGAACCAGTTTTTCGGCCCCGCAAATTGCCGGAGCCGCTGCCTTGCTGCGCCAGGCCTTTCCCAACCTGACCGCGGTTCAGGTAGTCGATCTGCTGCTCCGCACGGCGAGCGACGGCGGCGCCACCGGCATCGATGCGATCTATGGCCGGGGTGTGCTCAACATCACCAATGCCTTTGCGCCGCAGGGTGCGACCAGCCTTGCGGGATCGACCACTGCGATCACGCTGGGCGATACAACCGTGGTGACCTCCGCGCCGATGGGTGATGCCGCCGGCAAGGCGACCGGGTTCGGCGCGATCGTGCTCGATAGCTACCAGCGCGCTTATCGTTACGATCTTGGCGCGGGCGTGCGCACTGCACAGATCGCACCCAGGCTGGCCCCGGCGCTGGGCGCGCAGGTGCGTAACGTCGCACTGGGCAACGATGCGGTTTCGCTCGCCTTTTCGGTCGACGCGAGCGGGCGGACCCAGCGGCTGCCGTGGCAGGGCATGCTCAAGCTGTCGCTGGCCGACGCGCAGATATCGCGGGTGCTGGCGGGGCAGGTGGTGACGCGGATTTCGCCCAATTCGAAGATCGCGTTCGGCTTTGCACAAGGATCGGACGGACTGGTGGCGCAGTTGCAGGGCCATACCCAACCCGCGTTCCTGATCGCGCGCGCTCCGGGCGACGACCAGGGTTTCGGGCAGGACAATGTAATCTCGACCGCATGGCGGCATCAGGCCGGCAAGTGGGGCATTGCGGCGAGCGCCGAACACGGCTCGCCGGTGACCGCCGCACCGGTGTGGTCGTCCTTGAACGGGCTCGACCGGCGGCGCTACGATTCGGCCGATCGCTACGGCGTCGCGGTCGATCGCGGGTTCGACAACCTGCGGCTGGCGCTGGGTGCGAGCTGGCTGAGCGAACGCCATTCGATCCTGGGCGCGCGGCTGACCGAAGGCCTCGGCGGGGGCGGCGCGGACAGCCTGTTCCTCGATGCCAGGGGCGAATGGCGCCCGGCACCCGGCTGGCGGCTGGGCGCGCAATGGCGCAGCGGCTTCACCAATCCGCGCAGCGGCGGTGCGGTGGCTTCGGGCGGGCGCATGACCAGCTCAGCCTGGTCGATCGACGCCGCGCGCGAAGGCGTGTTCAAGCCGGGCGACTGGTTGGGCCTGAGGATGTCGCAGCCGCTCCGGGTCGAGAGCGGCGGGATCGCGCTCAACCTGCCGGTCGATTACAGCTATACGACGCTGCAGCCGACCTTTGCGCGGCAAGTGCTGGGCCTCGCCCCGCACGGCCGCGAGGTCGACACCGAACTGGCTTGGCGCGGCCCGCTGTGGAGCGGCGCGGCGATGTTCAGCCTGTTCTACCGCACCGACCCCGGCCACTATGCTGCGCTGCCTGACGATCAGGGTGTGGCGTTCAGCTGGAGCCGGAAATTCTAGGGTTCAGGCCCCGGCCTTGACCGCGAAATCCCACGCGCGTTCGGCCAGCGGCTTGACCCGTTCGCTTTGCTCTTTCGCATGCGAAGAACTTGCCGTGCCGTCGATCACCCGCTTCTTGATGCCCTGCAAAATGCCGGTCAGGCGGAAGAAGTTGTAGGCGAAGTACCAGTTCATGTCGGGCACCGAATCGCGCCCGGTTGCGGCGCAATAGCGTTCGACCACTTCTTCGAGCTCCGGAATCCCGAGCGCCTTGCGGTCGAGATCGGCCACGCCCGAGCGTCCACCGTTGTCGGTCACCCAGGCCATCGCCACATAGGTGAAATCGGCGAGCGGATCGCCCAAAGTCGATAGCTCCCAATCGAGCACCGCGAGCACTTCGGGGCGATCGTGCGCATAGATCATGTTGTCGATGCGGTAATCGCCGTGGACCACGCTGGTGCGGTCCTGCTCGGGCATCGTCGCAGGCAGCCATTCGATCAGCCGTTCGACCTCGGGGATCGTCTCGGTTTCAGCCAGCCGGTACTGCTTGGTCCAGCGATCGATCTGGCGCCCGAAGTAGTTGCCGGGCTTGCCGAAATCTTCGAGCCCGGCAGCGGCCACATCGGTGTTGTGCAGCGCCGCCAAGGTATCGATCATGGCATTGTAGGTGGTGCGGCGATAGTCGGGCGCAGCGTCCGGCATCGCCCCATTCCAGATCGTCCGGCCGTCGACCAGACCCATGATGTAGAACCATGAGCCGACCACCGTTTCGTCGGTGCACAGCCCGTATTGCGGCGCGACCGTGAAGCCGGCTTTGTAGAGCCCTGCCTGGACCTTGTATTCGCGGTCAACCGCGTGCGCCGAGGGCAACAGCACCCCGAACGGCTTGCGCCGCAGCACGTAATTCCCGGTCGGCGAAGTGATCTTGTAGGTCGGGTTGGACTGCCCACCCTTGAACTTGGTCAGGTGCAGCGGCCCCGCAAAGCCCGCGACATTGGCGCTCATCCATTCAGCCAGCTTGCCCTCGTCGAGCTTGTCCGCGCCTTCGGGTTCGACCGTGCCGACAAATGCCTCTTCAGCGTTGATTGCCTCGCTCATCATTGCTTCTCCCCCCTCCCGCTTGCGGGAGGGGCCGGGGGTGGGCCACGGGGCGGAACAGGCCCACCCCTAACCCCTCCCGCAAGCGGGAGGGGGATTGAATTTAGCTATCGAACACGATGACGCTGCGCGCCGAGGCACCGGTCTTCATCTTGTCGAAGCCTTGGTTGATTGCCTCGAGCGGGATCCGTTCGGCGATTATCGAGTCCAGATCGAGCAGCCCGCGCATGTAGAAATCAACGAGGCGCGGCAGGTCGACCGGGAAGCGGTTGCCGCCCATGATCGCGCCTTGCAGCTTCTTGCCCGACAGCAGGTCCATCGCCGACAGCCCGACCTTTTCACCCAGCGGCATCATGCCCAGGATTGTCGCGGTACCGCCGCGCCGCAGCGAGCTGACCGCAAGCTGGGCCGAGGCCGGACGCCCGACCGCCTCGACCGCGTGATCGACCCCGCCTTTGCTTATCTCCTGGATCATCTTGGCCGCGTCCGGGTCCGAGGCATCGACCGTATGGGTCGCGCCGAGCTTCATCGCCAGGGCGCGCTTTTCGGGCATCGGGTCGGCGGCGATGATCTGCCCGGCACCGGCGATCTTGGCCGCGTTGATCGTGGCGAGGCCAACCCCGCCGCAGCCCACCACAGCCACGGTTTCACCCGGGGTGACCTTGCAGGCGTTGAAGATCGTCCCCGCGCCAGTGGTTACCGCGCAGCCGATCACCGCCGCCCGGTCGAGCGGCATGTCGGGATCGATCGCGACGCAGGCGTGTTCGTGGACCAGCATCATTTCAGCGAAGGCCGACAAGTTGAGCATCTGCGCCACGGGCGAGCCATCGCTGCTGCGGGTGAGCCGCGGCTCAGCCCCGGGTGCGCGGCGGGTTTCTGCGCCAAGACACAGCGCCATCCGGCCCGTGACGCAGAATTCGCAGTGACCGCAGAACGCCGAGAGGCAGGTCACTACCGCATCGCCGACCTTGACCGTGCGCACCTCACTGCCAACCGCCTCGACAATCCCGGCGGCCTCGTGGCCCGGCACTGCGGGAAGCGCATGCGGATAGGTGCCTTCGATGAAGTGCAGGTCCGAGTGGCACAGCCCGCAAGCGGCGGTGCGGATCAGAACCTCGTGCGGGCCGGGCTTGCTGATCG